>CAYQRP010000057.1:0-7264 GCA_964419815.1 uncultured Luteolibacter sp.
CGGACTTCCTCGACCTCTTCCTGGAAGCGGCGAAGGGTGGACATGCGACCGTCAAAGACCGGGATGCCTTCGCGGATGACGCGGGCGTGGGCCTTGCGGTGGATGCGGCCATCGGTGACGAAGGATCCTGCGGCGCGGCCTCTGGAAAGTTTGAAGACCTTGCGGACTTCAGCGTGGCCGATGACGGTTTCGCGGGTGAGGGGCTCGAGGAGTCCGAGCATGGCCTCGCGCACCTGATCGATGAGTTCGTAAACGATCGAGTAGAGTTTGATTTCGGTGCTTGAGGCCTTGGCGGCCTTCACCGCTTTTGCTTCCACCTTCACATTGAAGCCAAGGATGATCGCATCGGTCGATGCCGCGTAGGCGACATCCGATTCGGTGATCGGCCCTGCGGCGGCGGTGATGAACGAGCATTCGACTTTTTCCGAATCGATCGCGAGCACGGCTTTCTTGATCGCCTCGACCGACCCTTGCACATCGCATTTGAGGATCAGTTTGAGCATGGCCTTGCCGCCGCCGTCTCTGACCATCGAGTAGAGATCTTCCAAGCGGTTGCGATGTTGTGGTTTGAGGCGTGCGAGGCGCAGTTGCTCCTGGCGGTCGGCGGCGAGGGTTTTTGCCTCGCGCTCCGATTTCATTTCCGTGAGGTGGTCGCCGACATTCGGGAGTTCCTCGAATCCGATCACTTCGACCGGCATGCCAGGGTGGGCGGATTTGATGTTGGCGCCGCGGTCGTTGATCAGCGAACGGACCTTGCCTGCAAAGGGGCCGCAGATGAAGGGGGTGCCGACCTTGAGCGTGCCGGATTCCACGATGACCGTGGCGGTGGTGCCGCGGCCGGGGACCACGCGGGCTTCGATCACGGCGGCGCGTGCGGTGGATTTCGGATTGGCCTTGAGTTCGAGAACTTCCGCCTGAAGGCAGATCAGGTCGAGCAGGTCGTCCATGCCTTGGCCGTTGAGCGCGGAGACCGCGGCAAATTCCGTGTCACCGCCGAAGTCGGTCGTTTGCAGGCCGTGTTCGGCGAGTTGGGATTTCACGCGCTCGACATTCGCCGAGGGCAGGTCGCATTTGTTGATCGCGACGATGATCGTTTTCTTGGCTTTTTTCGCGTGCTCGATCGCTTCGAGCGTTTGCGGCATGATGCCGTCGTTGGCCGCAACCACGAGCACCACGATGTCGGTGATGTCGGCACCGCGTGCACGCATGTCGGAGAAAATCGCGTGACCTGGTGTGTCGAGGAAGGTGATTTCGTGATCGTTGTGGACCACCTGATAAGCCCCGATGTGTTGGGTGATGCCGCCTGCCTCACCGGCGGTGATTTTTGTTTTGCGGAAGAAATCGAGGATCGAAGTTTTGCCGTGGTCGACATGGCCCATGATCGTGACGATCGGCGGGCGCAGCTTGAGTTGGTCTTCCGGTTCTTCGGCGGGAGCTTCGGGCTCGGTGATGACCTCCTCGACCTTGTGAAAACCTTTTTCCTTGTCGCGTTTTTCGCGTTCGAAAGTGAAGCCGTGGATCTCGCAAATTTTTGCGGCGATTTCCGGTTCGATCGGTTGGTTGGGAGCGGGGAAAACACCGAGCTTGATCAGGTCGGCCATGATGTTGAACGGCTTCAGGCCGAGGCGTGAAGCAAGTTCGGGAACCAGAATCGGCGGCTTGATGATGATCAGTTTCGGATCGCCGGAGTCAGCTGCATCGGTGGATGCCGCTTCGGTGGCGGCAGGTGCGGGCTCGGCGACGGGGGCCGGAATTTTGACCATCGACGGATCCTCTTTTTCGAGAACCTTGGAAATGGATCCGAGCACCGCCTTCGGTTTGGCAGCGGCCTTGCGAACTTTCGGTTTGGCCTCCTCCGCGAAAAGGTCGAGGGCGTTGCGCTTGGCCTGATCGAGCTTGCTGGGTGCCGGGGCTTTGGCTTCAGCTTCCTTGCGTTGGCGCTCACGGCGCGACGGTTTTTTGGCGGTCTCGAGGAGATCGAGCACCTTTTCCTGATCGGGTGGTGAGCTGTCGCTTTTTTTGGGCATCCGGCTTTTCTAGCAGTGGTGTGTGGAGTGGGCGGGGATCAGTCGTTGCTGGTGACTGCCTCTCCGCCGGAGACGAGGGCTTGGGCGCGAGCGAGGATCGCATCGGCGGCCTCGGGCGTGATTTCGAGGGCTGAGGCAATGTACTCGGAGGGCATGTCGACGATCATTTCCGGGTTGAAACCGCCAGCGAGGGTGAGCTTGTTGGCGAGCTCGTCGGTGATTTCGAGTTGCTCCGCGAGCGTGTGCGCGGCGCCGCCGATCTTTTCCTTGAATTGTTCTTCCTTCGATTCGTCGCGGCGGACTTGCACATCCCAGCCCATGAGGCGGGACGAGAGGCGGGCGTTTTGGCCTTTGCGGCCGATGGCCTTGCTGAGGTCGATTTCATCGACGGTGACATGGACGATCTTGTTTTCCTCGTCGACGCTGATCGAGCGGAGTTCGGCGGGTTTGAGTGCTTCGCGGACAAATTCTTTGGGGTCTTCGCTCCAGCGGATGATGTCGACTTTTTCGTTGTTGAGTTCGCGGACGATGTTTTTGACGCGGGCGCCGCGCATGCCGACGCAGGCGCCGACGGGATCGACTTTTGGGTCGCTGCTCCAGACGGCGACTTTCGTGCGGAAGCCTGCCTCGCGGGCGATGCCGCGGATTTCGACCGTGCGGTCGGAGATTTCGTTGACCTCGGCTTCGAACAGGCGGCGGACGAAATTCGGGTGGCTGCGTGAGAGGATGATTTCCGGGCCGCGGCCTTCATTTTCGACGGCGAGCACATAACAACGAATGCGGTCGCCGATGTTGTAATCTTCGCCTTGGACGCGTTCGCGGTTCGGCATGATGCCTTCGAACTTGCCGAGATCGATCATCACATCGTTGCGCTCAAAGCGGCGGACGGTGCCCGAGACGATGTCGCCGGCGCGATCCTTGAACTCCTCGTAGATCATTTCCTTCTCCGCTTGGCGGAGGCGCTGCATCATCGTTTGCTTCGCAGTTTGCACGGCGATGCGGCCGAAGTCTTTGGGTGTGATGTTGAATTCCACCTGATCGCCAATGGCGGCCGAAGGGTTTTTCTTGAGCGCGGTGGAGAGGGGGACTTCGTTGAATTTATCCGCGTAATCGTCGTCGGCGACGACGGTGAGCGAGGCATAGATGAGAGTTTCGCCTTTGCGGGTGTTCACGTCAGCGCGGATGTTTTCGATCGCGTCGGCACCGGGAACCATTTTCCGGTAGGCGGAGATGAAAGCAAATTCCAAGGCGGCGACGACCTTGTCGCGGTCGATGCCTTTTTCCTTTTCGTAGTATTCGATGAGGGCGACGATATCGTTGGTCATGGCGGGCGTTGTGTGCGGTCGCTGCTTCCGATGTCCGTAGACGCAAAAGAGTGGGTACAAGACCCACTCCTTTCTTTCGACAGAAGCTGCGGGGGCGATGATTACGCCCTTCCGACCGTGCTTGCAAGCTCAAAGTCCAGCTTTCGAGCCTGTTTGCACGCCTATTTCTCGGCTTTCGATCTCTTTGATTGCCCAGAGCGCGTGTTCGGCGACGAGCGGATGGGGGTCTTGGGCCGCCAGTCTGAGGGCGGCAAGATCTTCGGCGTTTCCCGTGTTGCCGAGGGCGACGCAGACATTGCGGAGAAAGGCCGGGCGCTTGATGCGTTTGATCGGGGATTTGGCAAAAAGCAGGCGGAAGGACTCGTCGGTGAGGCTGAGAAAATCGCGCAGTTTCATCGAGAAGACCGATTCGCGGGCGTGGAAGCTCGCTTCGTTCGATGTCTGGGCAAAGCGATTCCATGGGCAGGCTTGCAGGCAGTCGTCGCAGCCGTAGATGCGATCGCCGATGGCGCGGCGAAACTCGTGGGGGATTGGCCCCTTGTGTTCGATGGTCAGGTAGGAAACGCAGCGGCGCGCATCGAGTTGCCGTGGGGCGGTGATTGCCTCGGTCGGGCAAGCGGTCATGCAGCGGGTGCATGAGCCGCAATGGTCGCGAATGGGCGCATCGGGCGTGAGGTCGAGTGTCGTGAGAATGTCGGCGAGGAAAAACCAGGTGCCGAGTCGGCGGTGGATTTGCATCGTCGACTTGCCATTCCAGCCGAGTCCCGCGTCACTCGCGAAATCGCGTTCGAGGACGGGGCCGGTATCGACATAAAATTTTTGCGTGCCGCCGAGGGTCTGCAATTTTGCATCAAGCTCACGGAGTTTTTTTTCGATCAGATCGTGATAGTCGTTGTTCCAGGCGTAGCGCGCGATGCGATAACCGCCCGGATGATTTTCAGGAAAGGGCTTGTTTCCCGGAAAATAATTGAGAGCGAGGCAGATCACCGTGCGGCATTGGGGCAAGACTTCGCGCGGGTCGCAGCGGCGCTGCGGGTTGCGTTCGAGCCATGCCATCTCGCCGTGTTTGCCGTGCTCGATCCAATCGAGAAATTCGCGCGCATGGCTGGCGGTGCCTGCCTTGGCGAAGCGGCAATCGTCGAAGCCCGCTTCGGCGGCCCACTGTTTTACCTGTGCCTCGGGCGAGGTCATGCGCGGCTGGTAAAATAATAGCGTGCGCACTCGAGGATGCCGGTGGCGAGTTCGCTAAAGTCGAGGCCCGAGGTATCGAGTTTCAGGTGGGCGACCTCCTCGTAGAGCGGTTTGCGTTGATCCATCAGGATCCGGATTTTTTCGGCCGGATCATCGGTTTGGAGCAGCGGGCGGTTGCGGTTTTTCGAGGTGCGCTCGAGGATGACATCGATCGGCGCGCTGAGCCATACGACATAACCGAGTTGTTTGAGCAGCGCCCGGTTCTCTTCGCTACCGACGATGCCGCCACCGGTGGAAATGATGCGCCGCTCGGCGCTTGCGTGGTCGGTGATCTCCCTCAGCAAGGAGGTTTCCATTTCGCGAAAGCGCGCTTCGCCCGACTCGGCAAAGATCGAGGGGATGGATTTTCCGGCGCGTTCCTCGATCACCTGGTCCATGTCGACCAGCGGATAGCCGAGGCGTTGGTGAAGCTCGCGGCCGACGGTGGTTTTGCCGCTGCCCATGAAGCCGATCAGCACGATGTTTTTCGGCGTCGGTTTTGTTTCGTTCATGGATCAAGGCTAGCGATCACCGCTCGCGAGGGAAATCCAAAATAGGTGTTCGCAATCCGCTGCGCGCTGTGGCATGACCCCGCCATGTCCGAAACGCGCATCATTCAGGCCACCGACGATGACATGAAGGAGGCTGTCCGCGAGGCATCCTCGCTGTTGCGCGCGGGTGAGATCGTGGCCTTGCCGACCGAGACCGTGTATGGCTTGGCGGCGAATGCCTTCAATGCGGATGCGGTGGCAAAGGTGTTTGCGGCGAAAGAGCGACCGTCATTTGATCCGTTGATTGTTCATATCGCTTCGCGTGGGGATTTGAAACGGGTGGCGTTGGTGCCGGATGACATTGCGGAGGATGTCAATCGACTCACCGAAGCGTTTTGGCCGGGGCCGCTGACCTTGATTTTGCCCAAGCATCCTGATGTGCCGGATCTCGTGACCAGCGGCTTGCCGACCGTGGCAGTGCGGCAGAGCGCGCATCCGGTTTTTCGTGCGATCAACAAAGAGTTGGGTCAGCCGATCGCCGCGCCTAGCGCGAATCGTTTTGGAAGGATTTCGCCGACCTCCGCATCGGCGGTGATGAAAGAGCTGGAGGGAAGGATTCCATTGATCGTCGATGGTGGTGCTTGCACCGAAGGTTTGGAGAGCACGATCATTTCCATCGAACCGCGAGAGGGAAAGAAACCGGTGTTACGATTGCACCGTGCGGGACCGGTGACCAAGGAGCAGTTGCAGGCCTTCGGCAAGGTCGAGAAGCTTAAAGAGAAACCTGGTGACGCGCCGCATGCGCCGGGGCAGTTGCCAAGTCATTATGCGCCGCACACGCCGCTGATATTGCTGTCCGATCCGCGTGACTTTCGTCCCGAGCCCGGCAAGCGTTACGGCTTGATGAGCTATCGCGGTGAGGATGACGGTCCATATGTGAACCTGCATCCGTGGGAGCGCGTTGAGTCATTGAGCCCTGGCAGCGGGAAACTCGCCGAGGCGGCGATTCGTTTGTTTTATGTCATGCGCAGCCTCGATGAAGCCGGGCTCGATGCGATCGTGGCCGAGCCGGTGAGCGAGACCGGACTTGGTGTGGCGATCATGGATCGTTTGCGGCGTGCTTCGGTGAGAGAGTGATTTTTTCTCAATCACAAATTCGCTCGTTCCATGTGTCCTGCAGCGCCGACTGCAATTGCAGGTGGGCGTAGTGCAGTCGTGAGCGGATGGTGCCCTCGGAGGTGTTGAGTTTGCGTGCGATTTCGCCATGCGACATGCCTTGAAGATCGAACATCATCACGACGCGGCGGTGGGCGTCGGTGAGTTTTTTGATCGCCTCGTTGAGACGCCCGCGCAACTCGCGCACGATCGTTTGGCGCTCGGGGTTGACTTGGTGGCTGGGGTCGACAAGGGCCGGGTCACTGCCATCGTTGGCGACGATTTCGTGGAGGCAGATGCCTGAGCGGCGTTTGCGTTTGCGCAGAAAATTGAGCGTGTGGTTCACGGCGATCTGGTGGATCCAAGTGTGAAAACTTGAGTGACCGCGAAAACTGCGAATCGATCGGAAGGCACGCGAATAAACTTCTTGCAGGATGTCGTGGCTGTCCTCGTGGTGTGAGGTCATGTGGTGGACCAGTCCGTAGAGTCGGGTCTGATGTTTTTCGATGAGTGTATCAAAGGCGCGAGTGTCTCCATTTTGGGCGAGTTCGACGAGTTCGTGGTCGGGGTCGTTGGGGATGTGTTGCATTTCAATCGGGGGATATCCGATCGTGGCAAATGAACGGCACTTCGTGACCTACGCAGAAGCGTGGAGAATTCGGTCTTGGCCAAATGGTGCTGACTGTGATTGGGTCGCGCCACCTGCCATGGCCAAGTACACCGCCAATTCCGATTACGAGGACAACGACAGCGAACCGATTCGCCTTTCGATTGGCGACGAAGTGCGAGTTGGCGCGGAGGACCGGACTTGGCCGGGCTGGGTCTGGGCAAAGGATGCGGCTGGCAACGACGGATACATTCCCGAGGAAATTCTCAAGCCGCTTGATGATGGACGATTTTCGGTGATCGAGGCGTTTGATCCTACGGTTTTGAAAATCCGTCGCGGTGATGCCTTGGAATCGTTGCGTCAGATCCATGGCTGGCACTGGTGCCGAAATGAAAGCGGCGCCGAGGGCTGGGTGGCGGGCTACCTGCT
>CAYQRP010000058.1:0-2486 GCA_964419815.1 uncultured Luteolibacter sp.
TCCTTGAGGGTGAGGAGTTTCACGCCTTGGGCGTTGCGGCCGGTTTCGCGGATTTCGTTGACGCGGATGCGGATGCTCTGGCCGGTGGAGGTCATGAGCATGAGTTCGTCCTCTTCGGTGACGGTGACGGCACCGACGACTGGGCCGGTCTTGTCGGTGACCTTCATTGTGATGATGCCTTTGCCGCCGCGGGATTGCTTGCGGTAGTCGTCGAAGGGCGTGCGTTTGCCGAGGCCGTTTTCCGAGGCGACGAGGAGGGTTGAGCCTTCGGTGGCGAGAGCGAGGCCGACGACGAAGTCTTCGTCGCGCGGGCGGATGCCCATGACGCCCATCGAGGCACGGCCTTGCGAGCGGGTATCGTCCTCGTGGAAGCGGAGGCTGAGTCCCTCGTGGGTGACGAGGATGATTTCGTCGGAGCCGGAGGTGAGGCGCACGCCGATGAGTTCGTTGTTTTCCTCGAGGATGATGGCGATGATGCCGTCCTTGCGGTAGTTGCGGAAGTCGTTGAGGGCGGTTTTTTTCACCTTGCCCGAGCGGGTGGCGAAGAAAACGAAGCCTGCGTCTTCGCGGAAGGTGATGTCATTGCCGGCTTCGTCGGTGGCGCGCTCCAAGCGGAGCATCGCGGCAATTTTTTCCTCGGGTTTGAGGTTGAGCACATTGCGGATGCTGCGTCCGGTCGAGGTGCGGGAACCTTCGGGGAGTTCATAGACGCGTTCGACATAGACGCGGCCGGTGTTGGTGAAGAACATCAGGTAGTCGTGCGCCTGGACCGAGAAGAGGTGTTCGACGAAATCATCCGGTTCGCCTTTGGCGGCAGATTTCGTTTCCATGCCTTTCAAGCCTTTGCCGCCTCGGCCTTGGAGTCGATACTCACTGGCAGGCGTGCGTTTCACATATCCGCGGTGGGAAAGCGTGACGATCATCGCGTCGTTGGCGATCAGGTCCTCGATGGCGACTTCGCCGGCCTCGGCAAGGATCGGGCATTTGCGCGGGGTCGCGTACTTGCTTTTGATCTCGTGGAGTTCGTCCTTGATGATCGTGAGCACGCGCACTTCGCGGGCGAGGATGTCGAGCAGGTCCTTGATGTCGACGAGCACGCCGTCGTACTCCGCCTTCACCTTGTCGCGCTCCATGCCAGTGAGTTGGTAGAGGCGCAGTTCGAGGATCGCGTTGACCTGCCGCTCGGAGAACACATAGCGGTCGCCTTGGATGGCGGCTTGCGAGCGGATGAGGATGCCGAGTGATTCCGCGGTGGCGGTGGAAAACTGATAAGCGGCGAGGCGTTCGCGGGCTTCGTCGCGGTTTTTCGAATCGCGGATGATCTTGATGAAATCGTCGAGATGGCCGAGCGCGAGGAGGAATGCTTCGAGCAGTTCCGCGCGTTCTTCGGCTTTGCCGAGAAGGTAGCGCGTGCGGCGGATGATTACTTCGCGGCGGTGCTCGATGTAGGCATCGATCGCTTCCTTGAGCGAGAGTTGCTTCGGGCGGTTTTGGTGGATCGCCAGCATGTTGACGCTGAACGAAGTTTCCAGCGCGGTGAGTTTGTAGAGTTGGTTGACGACCACCTGCGGGCGGGCGTCGCGCTTGAGTTCGATTTCGATGCGGGTTTCCTCGTCGGAAAGGTCGCGCATGCCGGAGATGCCGGTGAGGGTCTTTTCGTTGACCAGCTCGGCGATGCGTTCCTGAAGAGTGGCGCGGTTGACGCCGTAGGGGACTTCGCGGATGACGATGATGGATTTGCCGTTTTCGTTTTCCTCGATTTCGACTTTGCCGCGAAGGCGCATCGAGCCGCGACCGCTGCGGAAATAATCCTCGATGCCGCGGATGCCGCGAATTTCGCAGGAGACCGGAAAATCCGGGCCTTTGATGAATTGCATCAGTTCGGGCAGCGTGATCTGCGGGTTGTCGATCTGCGCGCAGATGCCGTCGATCACTTCGCCGAGGTTGTGGGGCGCGAGGTTCGTGGCCATACCGACGGCAATGCCGGTGCCGCCGTTGACGAGGAAGTTGGGAAACGCCGAAGGAAGGACGGAGGGCTCTTCTTGCGAGCCGTCGTAGTTCGGTTGGAAGTCGACCGTATCCTTGTCGAGGTCTTCCATCATTGCCATGCCGAGGTGATGGAGCCTCGCCTCGGTGTAACGCATCGATGCGGCGGCATCGCCTTCGACCGATCCGAAGTTGCCCTGGCCATCGACGAGCATCTCGCGCATCGACCATGGCTGACCCATGTTCACCAACGTCGTGTAAATCGCCTGGTCGCCGTGCGGGTGGAAATTACCCATCGTTTCACCGACAATTTTCGCGCATTTCACATGGGCCTTGCCGGGTGAGACTCCGAGCTGGCGCATGGCGTAAAGGATGCGGCGTTGCGAGGGCTTGAGGCCGTCGCGCACATCCGGCAGCGCGCGCGAAATGATGACCGACATCGAGTATTCCAGGAACGATTGGGAAAGTTCCTCGGCGACATTGATGGGCTTGATGGAGTC
>CAYQRP010000058.1:2586-7157 GCA_964419815.1 uncultured Luteolibacter sp.
GCGTTGTCTTCGATGAAGCGTTTGCGGGGTTCGACGACATCGCCCATGAGGACATCAAACATGTGGTCGGCCTCGACCATGTTGTCCTCGTCGAGGCGGACGCGGAGGAACTGGCGGGTGGTGGGGTCCATGGTGGTTTCGAAGAGCTGTTTGGCGTTCATTTCGCCGAGACCCTTGAAGCGTTTGATTTGAACGCCCTTGCTGGAGATTTCGAGCACGCGGGTGAGGATTTCGGGGATCGAAAACAGCGGCGTGGCTTGTTGTTTTTCGCCTTCGCCTTCGACGAGATCGAAGAGTGGGGTGTCGTCCGAGTGGAAGTTGCGGATGTCGATGCCGGCTTCGGTGAGGCGGGCAAAGAGTTTGGCGATCGCGTGCGACTCGTGGAGTTCGTGGAGTACCGCACGGCGTGAGACGCCGGGGTTGGCGGCTGTTTGTTCGTCGAGTGGAATGTCGTCGAAGAGGCGGAGGTCGCGGTTCTCGGCGGCAAATTCGCGCAGTGCGTTTTCGTCGGCGAAATAGAGCAGGTTTTCTTCATTGCCTTCGCGGATGCGGACCATGAATTCCGGCAGGTGTCCGTCGGCGCGGCGAGCGGCGAGGTAGTCGCGGAAGTTGCCGCCGTTGCCCTCGATCGAGCGCGTGTAGCGGGCGAGTGAGGAGAGTGTTTCGAGGATGCCTTTGAGTTCCTCGGCAGCGAAAGTACGAGATTGATCGTAGTTTCTCAGCACCACTTCGCCGGCACCCAGCTCGATGAGGATCTTGTTGAGTTGGTCGTTGTCCTGGACGTACTCCGAGCGTTTTTTGCGAGTGACCAAATACAGCGGCGGTTGGGCGATGTAGAGATAGCCGCGTTTTACCAGTTCCGGCATGTGGCGGCAGAAGAAGGTGAGCAAAAGCGTGCGGATGTGGGAGCCGTCGACATCGGCATCGGTCATGATGACGATCTTGTGGTAGCGGACCTTTTCGATGTTGAACGAGCCTTCCTGTTCGCCATCGCCGATGCCCGCGCCGATGGCGGTGATCATCGATTGGATTTCCTTGTTTTGCAGCGCGCGGTGGAGGCGGGCTTTCTCGACATTGATCAGCTTTCCGCGCAGCGGAAGGATTGCTTGCGTGCGGCGGTCGCGGCCTTGTTTGGCCGAGCCGCCTGCGGAGTCGCCCTCGACAATGTAGAGTTCGGATTTTGCCGGATCGCGCTCCGAGCAATCGGCGAGTTTGCCGGGGAGGCCGCCGCCGGAGAGGGCGGATTTGCGAACCGTTTCGCGGGCTTTGCGTGCGGCTTCGCGGGCGCGTGCGGCATTGACGGATTTTTCGATGACCTTGCGAGCAAGGGTCGGGTTCTCGTCGAAGTACTGCATCAGGCCCTCATAGACGATCGATGAAACCACGCCTTCGATCTCGGTGTTGACGAGTTTGTCCTTCGTCTGCGAGCTGAAGCGCGGGTTGGGCATTTTCACCGAGATCACGCAGACGAGGCCTTCGCGGACATCGTCGCCGGAGAGCGCGGGGTCCTTGTCCTTGAGGATTTTGTTGGCCTTGGCGTATTGGTTGATGGCGCGGGTGAGCGCGGTGCGGAAGCCGGTGAGGTGGGTGCCGCCGTCGCCGTTGGGGATCGAGTTGGCGAAGCAGAGGATCTGGTCGTTGTACGAATCGTTGTACTGGAAGACCACATCGGCAAAAACATCGTCGGTCGATTGCTTGCCGTCGTAGTCGAGTTCGATCTGGCGTTTGCCGCAAAGGATGACTGGGTCGTCGTGAATGACGGTTTTGTTTTCGCCGAGTTGGACGACGAATTCCTCGATGCCTTTGGCATAGAAAAACGTGGATTTTTTTGCGGACTCCGGGCGTTCGTCTTCGAGGTCGATCGTGAGGCCGGGGTTGAGGAAGGCGAGTTCGCGCAGGCGGGTGGCGAGGCGGTCGAATTTGAATTCGATCGTATCGACGAAGATCGTCGCGTCGGGGAAGAAGGTGATCGTGGTGCCGGTTTTTTTCGGGTCGACTTCGCCGACGATGTGAAGTTGCTCGGTGGTTTTGCCGCGTTCGAAACTGATGCGGTGGACCTTGCCGTTGCGCATGATGTCGGCACGGAACCAGTCCGAGAGAGCGTTGACGCATTTCGCGCCGACGCCGTGGAGGCCGCCGGAGTACTTGTAGGCCCCTTGGCCGAACTTGCCGCCGGCGTGGAGGTTGGTGAGCACGAGCTCGACGGCGGGGATGCCGAACTTCGGGTGCATGTCGACCGGAATGCCGCGGCCGTTGTCCGAAATTGAGACCGATCCATCGACATGGATCGCGACCTTGATGCGCGAGCAATAACCGGCGAGATGTTCGTCGATCGAGTTGTCGAGCACTTCGAAAACGCAGTGGTGGAGGCCGCGCTCGTCGGGGTCGCCGATGTACATTCCGGGGCGTTTGCGGACCGCCTCCAGGCCCTCGAGTTTGTCGATTTGTGCGGCGTCGTATTGCTGCTCGGAGGCGACCTTGGTTTCGGCTACTGGCGGCTCGTTCGAAGGGTCGGTCATAGGCTTGGGAGAGGGTCTGAAAAACCCTGCAAAGTGACAAGGAACTTCTTTGCGAAAATGTTCGCAAAAAGGCTGAAAATTCAGCCTTTCATTCCCAGGCATCCAAGCTGCCACCCAAGCAGGAGCGCGGGGGCTTGGGATTCGTCTGCGGCGATTGCCTCGAGGGCCGCGCGGGGGGCGATGAGCGAGCCCTCGATATCGAGTTTGGCGGCCGCCTGATCGCGGGATTTGATCAACCCGTCGACGCGTTTTTCGAAGTCCTTGTCGCGCTTGCGGCGTTTGGTTTTTTCGCGTTCGGGCCAGCTGGTTTGCGGCATCGCCTCGAGTTTGGAAATCGCGTTGCGGAAGCGTTTCACGCGGTCGGGGCGGAAGTGGTGGGGCAGGGCGACCGGCTTGCCGGAGGCGAGGTCGATGGACCACTCGAGGATTTGGCGATTCGGTGCGACCATGAACGAGGGGCGGTCCCATGCGGCGGCTTCGGCGTCGCGCCATTGCCAGATCGCACGCAGGCAGGCGAGGCCCCAAGAGTCGAGCTTGCCCGAGCCTTGGATGCGCCAGTTTTCCTCGCGGCTGTCATCGCGCTCGAGCACCTTGCGGCGGGCGGCGTGGCAGCTTTCCTCAAACCATTCGTAGCGTTCCTTTTCCTTAAGGCCGGCAACGATGCGCTCGCCCATTTCGAGCAGGTAATCGACATCATTGAGCGCGTACTCGATCATCTTGGGCGAGAGCGGGCGTTTGCCCCAATCGGCCTTTTGCGAGGACTTCGAGAGTTCGATGCCAAAGTACTGCTGAACCAGATCGCCAAGGCCGAAACGGCGAGCGCCGAGCAAACGGGCACCGATTTGCGTGTCGTACACGACGGCAGGCAGGTGGCCGAATTCGCGCTTGAACATCGTCATGTCGTAATCCGCGCCGTGCATCCAGACGGTGGCCTCGCTGAGGTAGGAGGCGAGCGGTTTGAGGTCGTCGATCGCCAATGGATCGATGAGCACCGATTCGCCATGGGCGGCAAATTGGATCAGGCAAAGGGACTCGCGGTAGCGATGGAGGCTGTCGGCCTCGGTATCGATGGCGCAAACAGGAGCGGTGTCCTGTGGCTTGCATTTCTCGAGATGAAGGATGAGCCGCTCGGTGGAATCAATCATGGGGTGAGCCGTCGCGGGCCGACGGGCGGGCGGGAAAGGGATAAGGCGGGTCCGATGAGGCCCGCGAATGGCCGCAATCCCCTCGCAATCAGGCGGATTTGGTGCGGCGGCTTCATGCCCCCGAGCATGGTTTCGGGTCTCTTGGCTGACAAGTTGAAATTGCCTTCCGAAGAACGAAAAAATTTACATTGTAGCTACAATTTCCTCAAATCACCGCAAGTTTTTCGGCCTGCTGGTGAGTGAGTTCGACGCATTTCCATGGCAGGCCGAATTGGTTGAGGTCGGCCATGAAGCCATCGGGGTCGAGTTGTTCCATGTTCCAAACGCCGACCTTGCGCCATTGGCCTTCGAGCATCTGTTTGGCGCCGATCATCGCGGGCACGCCGGTCGTGTAGGAAATCGCTTGGGATCCGACTTCGGCGAAGCAGGCCTCGTGGTCGCAGATGTTGTAAATGTAGATCGCCTTGTACTGGCCGTCCTTGAGTCCGGTAATGATGTTGCCGATGCAGGTTTTGCCTTTCGTGGTTTTGCCGAGGTCGCCGGGATCGGGCAGCACGGCTTTGAGGAACTGGAGCGGGATGATTTCGACGCCGTTGTAAACGACCGGATCGATGCGGGTCATGCCGACATTGCCGAGGACCTCGAGGTGCTTGAGGTAGTTCGGTGAGAACGACATCCAGAACTGCGCGCGGCGGATGGTGGGGATGTGTTTGACGAGGGATTCGAGTTCCTCGTGGTACATGCGGTAGATTTCGTAAGTGCCGACTTCGTCCGGGCAGGTGAACGATTGATGGAGCGACATCGGTGGGGTTTCGACGAAGCTGCCATTTTCAAAATGGCGGCACTCGGCGGTGACTTCGCGGATGTTGATTTCCGGGTTGAAGTTGGTGGCGAAGGCTTTGCCGTG
>CAYQRP010000059.1:0-7129 GCA_964419815.1 uncultured Luteolibacter sp.
TTGGCGCGCAGCGAATTCATCAGTTCGCGATGTTCCGGCAAGGAGGCAAGATTGGTTTCTTCGGCGGGATCTTTTTCGAGGTCGTAAAGTTCCTCACCGCCGCGCGGCCAGCGGGCGAAGCGCCAGCGTTCGGTGCGGATCGAGCGGCCAAGTTGTTTGCCACGGCTGACCACCGTGTAAGCGGTGTCGCGACCGCGCGCGGACGGATCGGTGAGAAGCGGGACAAAGCTGCGGCCCTGGAGATGTGGTGGAGTTTCGAGCGAGCACAACGCGGCGAGCGTGGGGAAGATGTCGACGAGTTCCACAAGTTCGTGGGATTTGCCTGACTGGGTTGTGGCCGGTGCGCGGATGATGAGAGGCACGCGCGCGCAATCTTCGAAAAGCGTGACCTTGCCCCACATGAAATGCTCGCCGAGTTGGAAGCCATGATCGGATGTGAGGACGATGATGGTGTTGTCCCAGAGTCCGTTGCGGCGGACCGCATCGAGCACCAGCGCGATCTGTGCGTCGATGAACGAAATGCAGGCATGGTAGGCCTGCATGTATTGGCGTCTCATGGCATCATTCTCGATGCCGAGTTCGAAGCCAAATTCCTTGTAGCTTCCATTTTGGGCGATGGCGGGTGCCTGTTTCCAAAAATCGGGACGCGCGGGTTTGAAGACAAGTTTCTCGCGTGGATACATCTCGAAGTACTTGTCCGGCGCGAGAAATGGAACGTGGGGCTTCTGGATGCCGCAGGCGATGAAGAAGGGTTTATCGCCGAAGGATTTTTCATTCAACCAAGACACAATCTGTCGGGCGTTTTTGCCGTCATCGTGCTGGTCGTCGCGCAGTCCGCTAGGGCCATGTCCGGCCATCTGGTTGCGTGTTTGCGGGGCGATGGTGGGCAGCAGTTCTTTCCAGGCCTTGCGGTTCTTTGGTCGGGTGACCGGTCCGTGTTCGGCCTCAAATTTTTCGCGCGCGGCCTTCTCGATCGGCATTTCATCGTTGTTGAAAAGATCCGGGTTTTCATCCCACGCATCGGCATGATTGGTGGCGGGATTGTGAAACACCTTGCCGGTGCGGGCGGTCCAATAACCAGCATCGCGAAAAAACCTTGGCATGGTCATGGTGCCAGGTCGGGTTTTGCGCAGGTCGGTGTCATTGGAAATCACGCCCGTGGATTCCGGGTACAGGCCGCTGAGCAGCGAGGTGCGCGAGGGGTTGCAGACCGGATACTGGCAGTAGGCGCGGGTTAAGGTAAGACCCGCCGCTGCCAGCGAATCAAAGGCGGGAGTGTGAATCGGCGAGTAGCCCGAGGTCGAAACATGCGTGTTGAGATCGTCGCAGATGATGAAAAGCACATTGGGTTTCGTGCGCTCTGCAGCGGCAAGCGGCAGAGTCGCGGCGATCATGATGAGCAAGGTTTTCATTTTTTGAGTGTGGGTTTTTAGGAGTTTTGAAACCGCCTTTCTGAAGGCTTTGCCGCATGGATCGTTTGTCGAGACAATTTGTCTGGCGCTTTGAATGACAGAGTCCAGAGTGGATCAGTCTCTCCCATAAAACGCATCAAGATCACTAAAACCCAAAGAACATCATGAAGCCATCATTCACCAAACGGCATACGAGCATCATTGTGAGTTCGCTGATGATGACATTGACATTGGCATTGGCTGCGGCGCCAAATCCGCTGATGCCGGATTATTCGAAATTTCCAATGGAACAGTGGGAGAGCAAAGTTGCGGCCTTCACTTTTCATGTGCATGAAAAGAATGGGAAGGTGCTGCCGTACCGCCTGTATCGTCCGAGCCAAGTGGATCCGCAAAAATCTCTTCCCCTGGTGTTGTTCATGCATGGCGCCGGTGAGCGTGGAGCGGACAATAGAAAACAGCTTTCACACCTCGCGTCTGCCCATCCGTTTTGGGAAACGAATCCCTGCATTGTTATTGCTCCGCAATGCCCTGCACAAGAGGATGCGGAGAATCCCGAAGAATGCGTGTGGGTGCAGACTCCTTGGGGCGGAACATCGCATCAAATGAAGGAGAATCCGCCGTGGCCGATGCGGCTTGTGATCGCGCTTTTGGAGGAAACGATTGCCAAAAATCCCATCGACAAAAACCGCCTCTATGTCACCGGCCTCTCCATGGGCGGATATGCCACCTGGGATTTGCTCCAGCGCTTCCCCAAAAAATTTGCGGCGGCCATGCCGATCTGCGGCGGAGGGGATTTGAATCATGCGGATGAACTGATTGGCATTCCGCTCCGCGTCTTCCATGGAGACGCCGATGAGATCGTGCCGGTGAGCCGATCACGCGACATGGTGCAGGCCATCCAAAAGGCGGGAGGAAATCCCACCTACACCGAATACCCTCAGGTCATGCATGATTCGTGGACTCGGACCTATTCACAGAAAAGTGTCTGGGAATGGATGTTTGCTCAGAAAAAATCACCGTAGTTGTCGCACAAGCTGGGTACGATGTGTTCATCAAGACATTGATCGTCATTCATTTATCTTCTGATTCCACATCATGAAAAATCCAACCCTCATGCTCTCGGTTTTTGGTCTGCTTGCTTCGCTGGCACTTGCCGAAAAGAAACCGCTGCAAGTTTACATTCTTGCGGGTCAGTCCAACATGCAGGGTCACGCGCAGGTGCGAACCTTCGAGCACATTGGCATGGATCCGAAAACCGCGCCGATGCTTGCGGAGATGCAAAACTCCGACGGCAAGGCAAAGGTGTTGGACGATGTTTGGATTTCATCGATCGGTTGCGCCAACAAGGAACAGACGGGAAAACTCACCGCCGGATTCGGTGCGAGCGAGCGCGGTCCGAAGATCGGCCCCGAATTCACCTTCGGCATTTACATTCGGAAATTCACCGACGCGCCGGTTCTGCTCATCAAAACCTCATGGGGCGGCAAGAGCCTCAATACCGATTTCCGTCCGCCGAGTTCGGGGCCTTACGAATTCAACGAAAAGCAAATCCAGCAGTTTGCCAAGCAGGGCAAGGATGCTGACGCGATGAAGGCCGCCAAGGCGGAAGCAACGGGTGTTTATTACAAGTTGATGATGGATCATGTGAAGCGCGTGATTGCCGACATCAAGCGGGTGGTGCCGGACTACGATGCTGATCGTGGTCATGAGCTGGCAGGTTTCGTTTGGTTTCAGGGGTGGAATGACATGGTCGATCAGGGAACCTATCCCGATCGTGACAAGCCCGGCGGTTACGATGCCTACAGCCGCGTGATGGCCGATTTCATTCGCGATGTGCGCAAGGATCTTCAGGCGCCGAAGCTGCCTTTTGTCATCGGCGTCATTGGTGTTGGCGGCTCTGACAAGGGCACCCAAAAGACGACCCATCAGAACATGCGCGATGCGATGGCGGCACCAGCGAAGCTGCCGGAGTTCGATGGCAATGTGGCGGCCGTGCTGACCGAAAAGTACTGGGACGCTGAGCTGTCTCAATTGAGCGAGAAGCAGGACGCGCTCAGGCAGGAAGCCAAGAAACAGGCGCGCAGAGAAAATTTGAAGTCTGCCGACGAGCGCAGCTTGTTTGAAAAGCTTTGTGCCGAAAAGCTCACCGAACGCGAGCGCAAGATCCTCGAGGTCGGGATCTCGAATAGGGAATACCACTACTTGGGATCGGCCAAGATCCTTGGCGGAATCGGCAAGGGTTTTGCCGAGGCCATGGCGGAGCTTAAAGGCCTGAAACAAACCCACTGATGAAAAAGTTTTTATCCCGCCGCAGTCGAGTTGCCATCGTTGCGGCGTTGCTTGTTTTTCCCGCTCACCTTTCGATGGCGGCGGGAGCGAAAGGCGGGATGGCCCATCCTGATTTCACCCGCGGCGATGCGATTCCCGCAGAGGCGAAGCATGATTGGAATCTCGGGCCGACAGGTGCCCGCGGTTGGATCTACACCAACCGGATGGAGACCAGCGAGGCGCGGCAGATTTATGTGACGCAAGTGGAGAAAGGTTCACCCGCTGAGGGCGTGCTGGAGAAAGGCGATGTGATTCTTGGCATCGCGAATGTGCCGTTCAGCTATGACCCGCGGACCGAACTCGGCAAGGCCATCGGCAAAGCGGAAGCGAGCGATGGTGCATTGCGGCTGATTCGCTGGCGCGAGGGCAAGACCGACGAGGCAGTGCTGCGACTCAAAGTGCTCGGTGCTTACAGCCCGACCGCTCCCTTCGATTGTCCCAAGTCGCGTCTCATCTTCGAGCAGGGATGCGAGGTGATGGCGCGCAACATGAAGAAAAACCCGAAGGCGGGAAATGATATCACGCGCTGCCTCAACGCGCTCGCCTTGCTTGCGAGCGGAAGGGAGGAATACCTGCCCATCGTGCGCGCGCAGGTTGAAAAGGCTTCAAAGTTTACCGATCCGGAGCGACGCACGCTGCACTCGTGGTTTTATGGCCCTTCGAACATGCTCGTGGCCGAATACACCCTTGCCACAGGTGATCGAACTTTTGTTTCCGATTTGGAACGCATGAGCATGGAAATCGTGCGCGGCCAGAGTGCGGTCGGGTCGTGGGGCCACCGCTTCGCTCCCGAGGGATATGGCGGAAGGCTCGCAGGATACGGCATGATCAATGCCACAGGTTTGCCACTTACCGTTTCCCTCATTCTCGCTCGCGAGGCAGGGATAAAAAATCCCGAACTGGACACAGCCATCGCCAAGAGCTTGCGGATGATTCGCTTCTATGTGGGGAAGGGCAGCGTGCCTTACGGCGATCATTTCCCGTGGATCGAGACCCACGACGATAACGGAAAGAACGGTATCGCCGCAGTGATGTTCAATCTCGTCGGCGATGCCGAGGCGGCCACCTATTTTTCGCGAATGAGCGTGGCCTCTCACGGCGGCGAGCGCGACATGGGGCACACCGGAAATTTTCTCAACCTGCTTTGGGCGATGCCGGGAGTGGCGCTCTCGGGATCAAATGCGAGTGGCGCTTGGATGAATGAGTTTGGCTGGTATTACGATCTGGCGCGACGTTGGGACGGCAGTTTCTCCCATCTCGGTGCTCCCCAAGCGAAGCCCGACAGCTACAAGGGCTGGGACACCACGGGTGCTTACCTGCTCGCCTACGCTCAACCGCTTCGCAAGATTCACATCGCCGGCAAGAAAACGGATGTCGTCAAGGCAGTCGATAAAGTTGCGGCCGCGAACCTGATCGATGACGGTCGCGGTTGGAGTCCGCGACTCAAGCATGCGGGTTATGCCGCGCGCAGCGATGATGAAATTTTTGACGGCTTGGCCAGTTGGTCGCCGGTGGTCCGTGAGCGGTCTGCCCTTGCCCTCGCGAAGCGCAAAGGTGATCCGCTGCGCCGACTGGTCGGATTGTTGGAAAACGAAAATCTGTACGCCCGCCTCGGTGCGTGTCAGGCCCTCGCCGCCTTGGGCCGCCGCGGAGCACCAGCGGTCTCTGATTTGCAAAAAACTCTCAAGGCCGATGACCTCTGGCTTCGCATCAAGGCCGCAGAGGCGCTTGCGGCGATCGGCGATCGGGCAATGCCCGCCGTGCCAGAGCTTCTCACCATGCTCGCGGCCGGGCCAACGCCGACCGACCCGCGCGGAATGCAACAACGTTACCTGATGTTTGCCCTGTTCGATCAGCGCAGCGGCTTGCTGAGGCGCTCCCTCGACGGGGTTGATCGCGAGGCGCTTTACGAGGCGGTGCGTGCCGGACTCCGCAACGAAGACGGGCGCGCGCGCAGCGCACTCGGAACGGTTTACCAACAACTTTCCTACGAAGAGATCGAGCCCTTGCTGCCCGCGATCCACCATGCCGTGGTCAATCCCGCACCCAGCGGCATCATGTTTGCCGACGGCATTCGCCTGAGCGGACTCGAGGTGCTGGCCAAGCATCGCATCGAAGAGGGCATGAGGCTTTGCATCGACACCATCGAGATCGACCGCTGGGGCATGGACAATCGGATCAAGAAATGTCTCGAAGCCCTTCAGACCTACAGGGGAGCCGCCAAACCGCTTCTTCCACAGCTTGAGGAGCTCGGAAATCAATTTCGAACTCATCGTAATGCCAAGAATTTGCAGGCCCATAGCGGCCTGCTCGAGAAAACCGTCTCGGTGATCCGTTCCGATGCAAATCCACCCGAATTGCGCCCCATGCCGCGCGGCCAATGAATCGCAGCTTCATGCTTGGCCTGGCTTCGATGATCTGCGATTCATGGCGTGTGAAAGTTTTGTTCATCGCAGGATTGATCTTCATCGTTGCGTCCCATGCTCATGCCGAAGCCTTGAAGCCGGCGGATCGTGAAGCGCTTCTGGAAAATATCGGAAAACTTCATCAAACCGCACAGTCCAATGTCGACACACGCTTCCAAAGTGCCTTGGCCGCCTATCGGGAAGCGATGGCCAGCGATGACAGTGCCGTGGAGTTTCTCCTGAAATGCACGGAGAAAATCGAATTCGAGGACAAGGATCGCAAGGAGGCGGAATTTCGCGACTGGAAGAAAAAGCGTGAGAAAAAAATTTCGGCCGACGGCTTCGGATTGGCCCTGCGCCAACAGCTGCGCTGGCTGGTGCTCACCATGCGTGCGTCATCGGAAAAGTCCGAACCCGAATCGATCGCCAAAGAAGCGGCTGAAATCGTCGATTCCATTTTCGGCAACGCTCAACTGATCAAGTCGCAGTCGGAGATTCTCAGGCAATCGGTGACGGCAACGCATTTTGCCAGGGTGTATGAAATCGGCTCTTTCATCAAAAGCCCCTTGCCGCCGAGTCCGCTTGATTTGGAGGCAATTTGCGAAAATTTCATTTTCCCGCCGATCCGTGCATCAGGAGATGTCTCATCTCTGCGCGAGGCATGGATCAAGCGCATCCGCCAGGAGGGAGTGCTCAATGGCAGTGACGATCAGAACGCACCCAAGTCCGATGCCTATGAAAAGTTTGTGAAGGGAAAACTTCCCGAGCTTCAGTGGCAGATGGAAGTCGACCTGTTCCGCCACGGTGACGAAGTCGAAGCCGCAAAACGCATGTGCGCGCACATCGAAAAGAACATCAATCACCCCTCCGCCCGCAAGTGGAGCGAGGCGTTTGTCAATCTCATCAAACCAAAAGAACCCTCGGATTCTTGAATGTTCGCATCTCGGAAAGGTAGGGCGACGCGGCCTCGCGGCGCCGATTTTT
>CAYQRP010000060.1:0-7032 GCA_964419815.1 uncultured Luteolibacter sp.
TGGCATTCAATGTCATTCACGGCACCTTCGGCGAAGATGGTCGATTGCAAGAAACGCTCGAAGCAATGGGTGTGCCTTACACTGGCGCGGGTGTGAAAAGCAGCCGTACGGCCTTTGATAAAAATCTCGCCAAGGCAGCCTTCGTCGCCGCCGGTGTGCCCACGCCACGGGCGGAGATCATCGATGTTTCCCAAGGCCCGTGCCTGCCATCGTTTGCCGCGCCCTTTGTCGTCAAGCCGCCGCGCGAAGGTTCAAGCGTCGGCGTCAACATCGTGCGTTCGCAGGATCAGGCCGCCAAGGCGATGGCCGATGCGGCGAAGTATGGCGATGACATCCTTGTCGAGGAGTTCGTCGACGGCATGGAACTCACCGTCGGCATTCTCGACGATCAAGCGCTACCGGTCGTGCACATCATTCCGCCCGAAGGAATCTACGACATGGCCAGCAAGTACCCGTGGCTTTCGGGAGCAAAAGGCAGCCAATACATTTGCCCGGCCGATCTCGATGAGGCGACCACCCGTGCGGTGCAGCAGGCCGCGCTTGCCGCGCACCGCTCGCTCGGCGTGGAAATTTACTCGCGCGTTGATGTCCTGCTCGATGCGAACAAACGCCCCTTCGTGCTTGAGGCCAATACGATTCCGGGCATGACCGAAACCAGCCTCTTGCCGAAGGCTGCGGCCGCGACCGGCATTTCTTTTGGCGATCTTTGCATCCGCATCGCCGAGCTTTCACTGGCATTGAGATCGTAGTTTGTCATTAAAACCCACCCGCATCGCCGCCATGAAAAACAAAAGCACCGCCAGCCGCCGCCACTCGCGACAAAATGTGTTGCAGGTGCGCGTGATGACCCCGCGCATCGCATGGCTTGGGTTCCTCGGATTTTTTGGCAGTCTCACCAAACTGGCTTGCGTGCTTGCGGTGCTCGCCGCACTCGGCTGGGGCGTGTGGCGCGGCATGCAGGTCGCGTTTTATCGCAATCCGGACTTCCGCCTGCAGGTGATCGATCTGAATGCGAATCCGGTCATCGATGAGCTCCGCGTCGCATCGGTGATTGGTGTTGACCTGACCAAGAACCCGAGCCTTTTCGACATCGATGTTTCTAATGCCACCGCGCGGCTTGAGGACTTGCCGGAAATCACCGATGCAAACATCGAGCGACATTTGCCTGACACGCTCATGGTGCGCGTCACGCCGCGGGTTCCCAAGGCATGGATCCGCTGCGAGGCTTCGGGCATCAGCGAGGTGCGCAAAGCGGGCGGCATGCTGGTGGATCAGGATGGCGTCGCCTATCAATGTCCCGAGAGTCAAGTCGCGCAGGCAGGGCGTCTGCCGGTGATTGATTTGCCTGCTGCGGAAGACATGGTGATCGTCGCCGGAAAACGCATCGACCAGCCCGAGTTGAATTATGCGCTGGCACTGATCAAGGCCATCTGTCTGGCCGATGCCGATGGCATGCAGTGGATCGACTCGATCCGCCAGGCCAACAAGTGGTCGCTCGAATTGGTCACACGCGATGGCACGATCGCGACCTTTGGTCTTGGCGACCATCGCCGTCAGATTGAGAACCTGCGTGCGGCGCTTGCCCACGCCGGTAGCCGTGGCTATGTGATTGATACCATCAACCTCATCAGCAAAAAAAACATTCCGATTACCATCCGCAGCGAAACCAAGCCGCCGAAAGCGATCCCCGTTCTGATCGATGAAACGGCCGCTGCCGCATCGAGCAACTGATTCCATTTCCACTATCCCCACCCATGGCACGACGCAGCAAAATCCATGTCGGAATCGAAATCGGCACCAGCAAGACCTGCCTGGTCGTTGGCGAGGTGAAGCCTGATAGCGCGATCAAGATTTTGGGCATCGGCGAGACGAAAAGTGCGGGCGTGCGCAAGGGGGAGATTTTCGATTACGCACAGGCGCGCGCCTGCCTGCGTGACGCGCTCGCCAAGGCCGAGGATGCGGCCGATGTCGAGATCGGCAGTGTCTATCTCGCGGTCACCGGTGCCCACATTCAAGGCGTGAACCACCGCGGCACCTATCGTTTGCCGGACGGTGAACCGGTCGTCGGCCCCGAGCATGTCGAAGAGGCCCGCACGATCGCGCGCGAAGTTCACATTCCCGCCGACCATGTTTACATCCATCCGATCATTCGAAATTACTGGCTCGACGGATTGGAGCACTCGACCTCACCAGTCGGCTTGTTTGGCAAAAAGGTTGAGGCGGATTTTCATGTCGTTCATGGCATCGGCACGCGCATCCAGAACAGCATCAAGCTCGTCAGGGAAATGCCGCTCGAGGTTGACGACATTGTCTTTTCTCCGATCGCCACCGCGCAAATGGCGCTCAACCGCGAGCATCGTGAGAACGGTGCCTTGGTCATCGACATCGGCGGCGGCACGACTGATTACGCGCTCTACCTTGGAGGCGTGATCACCGCTTCGGGCTGCATTCCGGTTGGCGGCGATCATGTGACCAATGACATTCACCTTGTCACGAATCTGCCGTTTTCCAAAGCCGAACAACTCAAGATCACCGAAGGCGACGCTTCGGGCGATCCGGCGAAATCGGTTGGCACCGCACGCCTTCACGATGATCGCGGATTCGCCGAAGTCGAAGTCAGCCGTGCGGTGCTCAACGAAACGATTCGTCAACGCTTGGAAGAAACCCTGCGACTGGTGCTGCGCCAACTGCCTGCGGGGTCGGTCGACGCGATTGGCGCGGGCGTCTTTCTCACCGGTGGCACCAGTCTCATGCGCGGCTTCGACGAGCTGGCCTATCAGGTTTTTGGCCGCGACATTTACCGTCCCGAACCGCCGGAGATCAGCGGCATTCAGGCGAGCTTCCGCGATCCGCGCTACGCCACCGCGATCGGTCTCATTCGTTACGCGCTGATCGTCGAGGCCGAAAGAGTTTCACCACCCGGATTCTTCGGTCGCATCGCGCGGATGTTCTGGCCCTTTGGAAACTGAGAAATTTTTTCGATCCGCAGCAACTTTGTCACTTCGCCTAGCCATGACCTCCCACCCGCGAGCACAGCGCCCGATCGTCGATCCCTCATCCGTCAAAATCGTCGGCATCGGCGGTGCCGGCGCCAACTTTCTTGAGCGTCTCGCGCTTGATGGCATCGACTCGGCGGGTCTGCTTTTGCTGAGCGCCGATGCGCGCGTGCTCGGTGCCTGTGTCGCGCCGGAAAAAATCCAGTTGGGCGAAAAATTGCTCAAAGGTCTGGGCGCGGGCGGCGACTCGGAGCTTGGGAAAAAAGCCGCGCTCGAAGTCGAGCCCGCCCTGCGCCGCAGTTTTGAGGGTCAGCAGTTTGTTTTCATTTGCGTCGGCCTCGGTGGCGGCACGGGTTCGGGTGCCGCACCGCAGGTTGCCCGCATCGCCCGTGAGTCGGGCGCGATGGTGGTGGTCATCGCCACCACTCCCTTTTCCTTCGAAGGGAAACGCCGCGGCGAGCAAGCCGACGATGCGCTGTCGCAACTCTCCGCCCACGCCAGTGCGCTCATCACCTTCGACAACAATCGCATGGGCGAAACTGTCCTCGCCAAGCAGGGTGCCCACGATGCCTTCGCGGCCACCGACCAGCTCATCGGCGAATCCATTCGCGCCATCACCCGCATCGTCACGCGCCCGGGGCTCATCCATCTCGGCCTCGACGATCTGATCAGCGCTTTCGGCGATCCTGCTTCGCCTTGCCTCTTCGGCTCGGGTCTCGCCGAAGGCAAGGACCGCTCCAGCGTCGCCCTGCGCAAAGCCATGGCCAGTCCGCTGCTTGATCAGGGAGCCTTGCTCAAGGAAGCCAAAAGTGTGCTCGTCCACGCCTGCGGTGGTGAGGACCTGACCCTTTTCGAAATCGAACTCCTCATGCAGGGTCTGCAAAAATTTGTGCGCGAGGATGCCCAGCTGATCTTTGGCGCGGCGGTTGATCCCGCGCTGGGCGGCGCGCTGTCACTGACCCTCGTCAGCTCCTTGTCCGATGGCTCCCTGCGATCAGGCGCGGGCGAGTTGGCCGTGGAAAAAACATTTTCCGAGCCCTCGGCGAAATTTCAGCCAAGGCCGGAAGATGCACCGCACGAGCTTGTCGCGCCGATCATTGAAAAGCAGCTTCCCGAGCCGGAGCCCGTTTCGGTCCGCCCGCAAGAGCCGCTTGTGGCTGCGGAAGCATCGGGCTTCGATCTTTTCGAAACGAGAAATAGCGAAGTGAGTCAGCAGGATGGGGGACCTGAAAATCTGCCAAGCCTCGAGCCGGAACCTGAAGCTGCCCCCTTGCCAAAGAAGAGCAAAAAATCACCTGTTGCGGAGACCGAAACCCCAAGGGTCAAGCTCAGCGTCAAGGCCGCGGGCTCGCAGAGCGAGCTTTCGCTGGATTCGGTCCCACGCGGGCGCTTTGAAGGAGAAAATCCCAATGTTTTTGAGGGCGAGGACCTCGATCTCCCGCCCTTCCTGCGAAAGAAAAAATAGCCTCGGGCTGGGCTATGAAAGAAAGGCTAAATGTTTAGCTTTTATTAAGCAAAAAAAGCGATTTTTCCCTTGAAATAGGGAGCCCACTTCTATGTTATTCATAGTCTAAGGTTCTTATAAAAGAACCTACGTTCAGACAAACCCAGCCATGAAAGCCCGGCAAAACCCATTGCTCAAGCTTGTAGCAAAATCCTTCGGCGCGTCGCTTGCCGTCGCGGTGACGGTTTCGCACATTGAAACTGTTCGTGCGGCGACGGTGACCTACACGATGCAGACAGGCAATTTCAACAGCCTGCAAACGGAGAGAAACAACAATCCGCCTTATGCCGGTACTTACAACAACGGTGCGACGGAACTCGCGCAATACGCAAACGGCGGATCCTTTGGCAACACACCGGGTGCCGCTGCCTTCCAGACCTTCAACACCACAGGCAATGGCAACACGGGCAGCGCGCGTGCCCTGCAAGTCGGTGACACCTTCACCATCACGGGATACACCAGCGCCAATCCCAGCGCTGGCGGTTATCTTGGTATCTCCTTCCGTGACAGCACAAGCTACTCGAATTTTTCTTCATCAACTGACAACACCACGGAAGCCCGCTTTCAGTTGGACAACAGCGGCGGATGGAAGGTTTACAACTCCGGCAGCGCGATCGATTCGGGACTCGGCTCCAATGCCGACCGCACCTTCACGATCAAGGTGACCTCTTCCACAACCTTCGACGCGACCATCGGCGGCACGACTTACTACAACCTCGGCATGGCGGCAAGCGGTGGCAGCATTGACAGCTTTGCCATCTACACCTTTGGCGACAGCAACCAAAACACGTTTTGGAAAAATGCTTCGCTCACCGACACGGGCACGGTCGAGTTGGGCTATGCGGCGGCAAACGGAAGCACCGTCACCCCCGGCCTCGTATCCGACGGCTTGGCCGCCGACAGCACCAGCACCGGCCGATCGAACGCGGTTTTCATCGGCGGTGATGCGGGATCGCAGGTAAACCTTTCTCAAAACAACACCTACACCGGCGCCACGACGATCAATGCCAACGCGACTGCGGAAGCGCAACATGCCAACGCACTGGGCACGACCGCTGCCGGCACGACCGTCAGCAACAACGGCACGCTCAAGCTCTACAATGCCACGGGCATCAGCTTTGCATCCGAGGCACTGACCCTCAACGGCCTCGGTGTCAGCGGTGCCAACGGCGCGCTGCGCAGCGTCGGCGGCAACAACACCTGGAACGGCAACATCACGCTCAGCTCGAGCAGCCGCATCAATGCCGATACCACAGGCGGCGCAGGCTCGCTCACCATCGCCGGTACGATTGCCGGCGGATCCAACGTGCTATTCCTCGGTGCCAATGGTGCCAACATCAGCGTCAGCGGTGCCATCAGCGGTGCGGGTGCTGCCGAAGCGGGCACCACCACTTCACTTTTCAAGGACGGTGCCAACACGCTCACGCTTTCGGGCAACAACACTTACTCGGGTGACACCCGTGTCAACAACGGCACCCTCACCGTGGCCTCGGGCGGCACGCTCGGCAACGGCAGCTCCGATGTCTTCATTTCCTCGGGCGGCTCGCTCAATGTCAACACCAACACCACGGTTGCTTCGGTTCAGGAAACCGGCAGCAACAACGGTGGCACGATCGCCATCGGCAGCGGTGCCATCCTGACGGTGAACGGAGCCAACAAGGGCACCATTTTCCAAAATTCGATCTCCGGTTTGGGCGGGCTTACCGTCAACGGTTCCGGCACCACCTCGTTGAGTCTCTACGGCAGCCAGACCTACACCGGAGCCACTCGCGTTTCTGGTGGCAAGATCAGCTCCGGTGTGGCCATGTCGACCTCGGGCGTCACCATCGACGGCGGCACCTTTGAAACTTCCGCAGCCAACATCCTCGGCAATTCCGCCACCGTCGAACTTTCCAGCGGCAGCTACGCGCTCGGTGGCAATGACACCATCGGATCATTCACGATCAGCGGTGGTAGCCTCACCGGCAGCTCCACGCTCACGGCATCCACTTACGCCCTCAATGGAGGCACCATCGGAGCCAATCTCGGCGCGGGAAGCCTCAGCGTCGGTGGCAGCGCCACCCTCAACGGCACCTCCGCCGCGAGCAGCGTGAGTGTCAATTCCGGTACTCTCAGCCTTGGTGGCAACAACCGACTCGCCACTGGAGCCTCGGTCAGCCTCGGAGCCGGCAGCACCCTCGCTCTCGGTGCCAACAGCCAGCAACTCGCCGGCCTCACCGGCAGCGGTTCGGTGACGACCTCCGCCTCGGGCAGCCTCAACCTCAACATCGCCAGCGGATCCAACACCTACGGCGGCAGCATGAGCGGCGCGGGTGGTCTCACCAAGTCCGGCAACGGCACGCTCTTCCTCAGCGGCAGCAGCAGCTACACCGGCGCGACCACCGTCTCGGCGGGAACGCTGCGCGTCAATGGCTCGATCGCCGGAGACGCAAGCGTCGCCAGTGGCGCCACCCTCGGCGGTACGGGCACGATCTCGGGAGCGATCAATGTTTCCGGCGTGCTCTCACCTGGAGCCAGCATCGAAAGTTTGGC
>CAYQRP010000061.1:0-6644 GCA_964419815.1 uncultured Luteolibacter sp.
ATCTCAACGACTTCCAGGACATGTGGCTCGATCCTGTGCTTGAGGATGATGAGGAAGCGCAATTGCTGCGCGATAAGATCGGACAACTGAGCGAGAAGCTGCGTGAGGTGGTCATCATGAAATTCTGGGGTGGCCTTACCTTTCAGCAGATCGCCGAATTGCTATTGATTTCACCCAACACCGCTGCGTCGCGTTACCGTTATGCGTTAGAACAACTTGCGCAGGAATTGCGCAGCATCAAGGAGGAGCGCCATGCAAAATGCTGACAAGCCATTGGATCCGGTAGGAGTTTTGCATCCAGTTGAGGAAATCGAAAACATCCTCAAGCGTCTTGCTCCGTCCGCAATGAGTGACAACGCCAAGTCCTCGACTTTGGCCATGATCGACAATTTGGTCAATGAGGAGACAACTGCCGCGAAGCGTGCCTCCAAGCGTCGATTTAGGTGGCTATCCGGTATTGCTGCGACATTCATTGCTGGAGCATGTTTCGCATACTTCGGGTTGGAATTATCTTTCACCAAACCTCAGATTGTGACGAATCAAACGCAGTCCTCTCAGGAGATATTTGATGAGATTTTGATTGATGACGAGAATGGCAACCTGTCCTCAATGGTCGGTTATCAAGAAGTCATCACCAATGAGGTCATTGATGTAAAAAATGGTTTTGTCATCCATGCGGGTGTGCGCAAAGAGGGAGCCTTCGTCGAGGGAGTTTCAAAATTTTAATGAGACTGTTTCTACCACTTTTGGTGATTGGCCTTTGCATCAGCACGCATGCCGATGCGGCTCAGGATGCCGCCAAGTCGCCTGATGCCGATTCGGCAAAAACCGTGCGGGTAGGATCCAGGGCTCTTTCGTTGCCATCGCTTGGGCTATCCCTCAAAAAACCTGACCCGATGGTGACCGCGCAGTTGCCCAATTTTCATGAGGGCATGGGATTTTTGGTAGCCGAGGTCGAGGAGGGCGGGCCAGCTTCGAAAGCTGGCGTTCAAGTGCATGACATCATTTGGAAAATGGGTGACCAAATGCTGGTCAACAAAGCGCAACTCGCCACCTTGCTGCGTTTGCGTCAAGCGGGTGACAAAGTTGAATTCTCCGGTTTTCGCTCGGGCAAATCGCAGTTGTTCAAGGTGAAGCTCGGTGAGCCGAAATCGCATGACTCGGGAGATCTCGCCTTGGATGAATCGCCCTTTGAAGAGGGCGGAGTCACGCGGGTCATCAACTCCAGCGAGATGTTTGCCAAGACCACGGTTTCCGACGGAGAAGCAGAGCTCATCAAAAAAGGTGAGGAGTATCAGCTCAAAATCAACGACAACAAGCAGAAGCCAATTTTCAAGGGAACGATTCCTGCGGGCGGATCCCTCGACGGGGTGCCTCCCGCATGGAAGATCAGGGTCGCGTCCTTGAAACGTGCGCTTGATCAGGCCATCAGCGGAGAGTTGCCGGCTGTGAGGCCAAGGCCGCGAGTTGTGCCGCCGCCGTCGCTGGTTAAGCCGTCGCTCGCGCCGTGATTGGCTCCCGGCGTGGCGCGGCATGCTGAAACATGCGAATTTCGTCGGGAATGCCTTGCGTTTCTTCGGGTGGCCTCGCATCTTCCGCGCCATGCATCCCGATGTGGCGAAATTGGTAGAGGCTGGTCGCATTCCCCAAGCGGTCGGCGAAAGGTTGTCCCAACTCGCGCCCGGAAATTTCTGCGTTCACAAGTCCTTCGGCGCGGGCAAGGTCGTTTCCTGGGATCTGCCTTCAAAAAAGGTGGTGATCGATTTCGAAAAATCGGTTGGCCAATCGATGGAGTTGCAGTTTGCGTTTCAGAAAACCGAATGGATCGCCGCGGATGATTTCAGGGCGCGCAAGATCGAGCAGATTGAGGAGCTTCGCGCGATGTCGAAGAGTGATCCCGTCGACTTGCTCTTGCATGTGATCCGCAGCCATGGCGGCAGCATGACCGGCGACGCGATTGAAAAGGAGCTGTGCGGCACGGTGATTCCCGAGGCTGATTTCAAAAAATGGTGGGATCATGCCAAGAAGGCCTTGCGCGAAAAGCGTGTGGCGATCGTACCGCAGAAGCGCACCGAAGCGATCGTGCTTCGTACGGGCGATGACAGCCCGGCGCAGGCATTGATCGCAGATTTCGAAGCAGCCCGCGACATCAAGGGCATGATTCGTGCCCTCGAGGCGATCGCCGCCGACATCGGCGCGTTTGAAGGTGCGACCGACTCGCTCAAGCAACTGCTTGGAGCCATCGACGAAGGCGCGAGAAAGGCGGCGCGCGTGCAGTTGGGTCAGGCCCTGCAACTTGTTGCCGCCCGTGACGAGGTCGTCCAATCGTCGAAAGAACTTTCGCTGGGTGAGGAGGTCCTCAAACTTTCCGAGCTCCTGAATGTGGCGGATCCGATCAAGCTCGCGGAAGAGGCGGGTACTTTGCCATCGGCGAGACAGCGTGCGGTTTACGAAGCTTTTCCCGAGGCCTTTGCCGATTCGTGGGTCGAGAAGATGGTTCGCGTGTTTGATCGCGTGGGCGCTAGGGGCGTGACGGAAATCGCGCGCATTCTCATCGATCGCAACGAGTTGGCGGCCTTGTCCAAGCATCTCACGTCGGCGATCGCCCGCCGTTCGCTTGGAGCGGACGCGCTGATCTGGGTTTGCCGCGAGCGTAAGGATGCGGCTGCCGAGGTGTTCTGCGCCGATGTCGGTGCCGCCGTGCTCAATTTGCTTGAAAACGACCACCTTTCCGACGGTCCGCGCAAGACCTCGCGTCTGCAAAGCCTGCTGGGTGAGGACAAGACCTTGCTCACTGATTTGGTCGGCATCATGGACGCCAACGAATCCCGCAATTTCGCGCGCCGCCTCATGGATTGCCCGGTCTTTGCCGACCTCGAGAAAAAGTCCCTGATGGCGCGCATCATCAAGGCCCGCCCTGAAACCGCCGAACTGGTGAGCGGGGAAAATTCCAAGCGTCCGGAAGAGGCTCTGCTGGTTTCTTGGGACAGCCTTGAGAAGAAAAAAGCCGAGCTCGATGAGTTGGTTCGCGTGCGGATTCCGCAAAACACCAAGGACATTTCCATCGCCCGTGAGTATGGCGACCTTCGCGAAAACTTCGAGTACAAGTCGGCGAAGGACCTGCAGAAATACCTCATGCACCGCAAGGGTGAGCTCGAGCGTGACATTCACCGCGCCCGTGGCACCGACTTCAAAGGTTCGGACGCATCGAAGGTCAACATCGGCACGATCGTCACGCTCGCCGACACATCGGGCAAGGAAGTCGAGATGACCGTGCTCGGCGCATGGGACTCCGATCCTGAAAAGAAACTCGTTTCCTATCTTTCCGAAGTCGGCAAGGCCCTTGTCGGCCGCGAGCCGGGTGAAACCGTTGTCATTCGCGACCAAGTCACCGAGGTCCCCGAGGAATGGACGATCCGCTCGATCCGTCCCTTCAATCCCTGATCAATCCCCAAACAAACGAAACAAGCACCATGGACTATACCACCATTGTTGAAATCCGCGGCCGCGAGGTCATCGACTCGCGCGGCAATCCTACTGTTGAAGTTGATGTCAAGCTGGACGGCGGCGCCGTTGGGCGTGCGGCGGTTCCTTCGGGAGCGTCGACCGGCGAGCACGAGGCTGTTGAGCTTCGCGACGGCGACAAGAAGCGTTTCCTTGGCAAGGGCGTGCTCAAGGCCGTCAACAATGTGAACAACAAGATCGCTCCGGCGCTTTTGGGTTACTGCGCAACCGAGCAGTCGGCGATCGATGCCGCGATGCTTGCCCTTGATGGCACCTCGACCAAAAAGAATCTCGGCGCCAACGCAATCCTCGGTGTTTCGATGGCGGTGGCCAAGGCCGCAGCCGCACAGCTCGGAGTGCCGCTTTACAAGTACCTCGGCGGACCCAACGCGAAGGTTCTCCCAGTGCCGATGATGAACATCATCAACGGCGGTGCGCACTCGGATGCGCCGATCGACTTCCAGGAATTCATGATCATGCCGGTTGGTGCGCCGACCCTGCGTGAGGCGCTGCGTTACGGTGCCGAAGTTTTCCACTCGCTCAAGAAAGTGCTTCACGACCGCGGTCTATCCACCGCGGTGGGTGACGAAGGCGGTTTTGCTCCAACCCTCAAGAGTGCCGACGACGCGCTCGGCGTGATTTGCCAAGCGATCGAAAAGGCCGGCTACAAGGTTGGTGACGACATTGCGATCGCTCTCGACGTCGCGAGCTCGGAATTTTTCGACAAGAAAAAGAAAGCCTATGTCTTCAAGAAGTCCGACAAGTCGGTAAAGAGCGCCGAAGAACTGGTGGCCTACTACGCGAAGCTGCAGAAGAAGTACCCGATCATTTCGATCGAGGACGGCTGCGCCGAAAACGATTGGGCTGGCTGGAAGGTGATCACCGACAAACTCGGCAAGACCACCCAGCTCGTCGGCGACGACCTTTTCGTCACCAACACCGAGTTCCTTGCCAAAGGCATCAACCAAGGCGTGGCAAACTCGATCCTCGTGAAGGTCAACCAAATCGGCACCCTCACCGAGACCTTTGATGCGGTAGAGATGGCCAAGGAAAATGCTTACACCGCCGTGCTCAGCCACCGTTCGGGTGAGACCGAGGACAGCACCATTGCCGACATCGCCGTGGCGACCAACTGCGGCCAGATCAAGACCGGCTCGATGAGCCGTTCGGACAGGATTGCGAAGTACAACCAACTCCTCCGCATCGAGGAGGAACTGGGCGATGACGCCGTTTTCGGTGTCAGCAAGCTCAAGGTTCTCAAGTGATCGGCTGATCTCGCGAACCATTCAAAAAATCGGCGGATCCTTCAGTGGGTTCGCCGATTTTTTTGCTCTGTGTGTGGCTTCCGACCGGCTATCCTGGATATGGCCTTGTCTAGGTGTGCCTTACTTGGCTAGCGTTTACCGACAGTGCACCAATTCGGAATCACCATGATTCCACCTCCCTAACCCAAGAATCAGACCCCGCAACACCATGTTAGGCCTTAACCGATTGAGCATTCAGACCAAGATGATCCTGCTGCTGCTGGCAGTGAGTTTGTCATCGATTACCGTAGTGGCATGGAACAGTTACAAGTCCGGAAGGGCGGCGCTGATCCGTGCGGCGGAGGATCACCTCAAGGGCGTGCAGGTGGCCAAGACGACGACACTCAAGGCGATGCTTGAGTCCTTGCGGGATCAGGTCATTTCGATGTCGGACAGCCATATAACCATCGATGGAATGAAGGACTTTCGTGCGGCATACAAGGCCCTCAGTGCCGCATCGTTGACTGCCGAGGAGTCTGGGAAGCTTGAAAGTTTTTACGAAAACGATTTTCTTCCAATGCTCGCGGAGCGAATCGATGGGGAACCTGTGCTCGAGCAACACCTGCCGCTTCGTCCGGCCGAGCGATATCTTCAGTATCATTATCTTTCGAACAATCCGCATCCTTACGGCAAAAAGCAGGAGTTGGAAGAATCGGAATCGGATCAATCGGCCTACGCCAAAGTGCACGAGACCTACCACAAGTCCTTCGAACGCGCGGTTAGAATTTTCGGGTTTGAGGATGTGATGCTCGTAGATGCCGAAAGCATGGACATTGTGTATAGCTATCAAAAGACTTGCGAGTTTGCGACCAACCTTGAGACAGGCCCCTACGCCAACACGCTTATGGCATCCAAGGTTCGGACGATAAGCGGCAACAATGACCGTGATGATTTCAAAATCGCCGATTTTGAGCCATATCGCCCGAGTCTTGGTGAGCCAATGGGGTTTGCGGTGAGTCCGATTTTTGATGGTCCGCAGATGATCGGTTTGCTGGTGCTGCAATTCCCGATTGAAAGTTTCAACAAAGTTCTGACCGGCAATTTCAACTGGTCGGAGGAAGGGATGGGTAAAACCGGCGAGACTTATCTCGTAGGTCCCGACAAGACGATGCGCAGTCCCTCACGTTTCATCCACGAAAACCCCAAAGACTTTGTGAAACTCCTGCGTGAGAGCAGTGTGCCGACATCGACCGTCAACCGAATCGAAAAGCAGGGGAGTGTGATATGCGCGATGCCGGTTGATTCGGAAAGCGTCGAGGCCGCCTTCCACGGGTCGAAGGGAATCATGGTGGTGAATGACTATCGAGGCGAAGAGACTTTGAGCGCCTATGGACCGCTTGAGTTGGACTCGTTGCGCTGGGCGTTGATTACCGAAAAAGACCTGGGCGAGGTCGAGGCGCCGATCCATGAGATGGGGCGCACGGTATTGATTGTGGCCAGCGGCATGGCGTTGGCGGTCACGCTTCTGGCCTTGATATTTTCGCATTTGCTCACGCGTCCCTTGCGAGCTCTCACCCAAGGAGCTATGCGTCTGGGCCTCGGTGAAACTGATGTGCAGGTTAAGGTAAAGTCGCATGATGAGTTCGGCGAGCTTGGCAGGGTCTTCAACCAGATGTCGGAAAACATCAAGTTGCAGACCGAACGGCTGGAGGGTCAGGTGCGTGAAAACCAGGAACTTCTGCACAGCATTTTGCCCGCGTCGGCGGTGGCGCAACGGCAAGAGGGTGATGAGAAAGCCAATCGCGAGTTTGCCGATGTGTCGGTGCTCTTTGCCGAGATCGTCGGCATGGAAGAGCTTGGTTCGAAACTCGGCGAAGCAGGCGCTCTCTCCGCGCT
>CAYQRP010000062.1:0-6473 GCA_964419815.1 uncultured Luteolibacter sp.
CCGTTTGATGAGTCAACCTAACATGGAGCGGGACGCTCCATGGACGGCCTGGATCAGGATGATCCAGCTACGGTGAAGAGGCGAAACTATCTGCGATCTGAAATCCTCAATCCACGATCTCAATTCCCTCACCTCGTTGCGCGGTTTTGTCGTGAGATGACGACGGTCGAGATCACGCCGCAGAGGGCGATGACTGAGAAAAGAAAGATTGCGCAGTAGTAACGCGTGTCGATTTCGCTCGAGTCGTCGACATCACCGTTGGCGGTGGATTTTTTCTCGCCAGCCCATGGCAGGGGTTTTTTCAGCGCGTGGAAAATGATGCGGTAGTCCTTGTCGCGATAATCGTTGCGGAATGATTCCGCTTCACGAATCAGCAAGTCGATGCGCTCATTCACAAAAAATTCGGATGCCGGACGAACGTCTTTGCCGTCGTCGGGCCAAACCTTCATCGTTTCGACCTCGATGCGTTTGCCGGTGGTGGCGGTGCGACGGATGCGGGTGATGAGTTCGAGAGCCTCCTCCTTGCTGCTTGCACCGGATGCAAGCAGGCGGCGCAGTCCCTCCTTGGTCAGTTCGAAGGATTCACTCTGGCGCGGACTCATCTCGCGTGGCTTTTTGCGAACTTCGTCGATGCGTTCCTGCAGGCTGATGCGTTCGATTTCGAAAGGATTGCTGACCGCTTGGGTGACGATCATGCCCTCATAAGCATAGCGCAAAGGCATCAGGTGGGCGGGGACGGGTATGCCGCCGCGTTCGCGGATCTGTTTGGCCTCGGAGAAAAGGCCGTGATTCATTTCGCGATAGGACACCAAGGCGCCGGCGAGAAGCATTTGGGGAACCAGCAAAAGTGGCACGCAGGTGAGTGCCGCGCGTTCGGTGGTGACGACCGATGAGATCACCAAAGCCATCGCAGTTCCGGTCCACGCGGTGAGGGTCATCCACTGCCACTGGTGGAAAAGCATGCCCTCGATTTCGAGGAAGTGATTGCCGACGAGGAGATAGACGTAGCACTGGATGGCCGCGACGATGGCGAGCGCGACGAACTTGGCGATGACGTAGGATGCGGCGCCGGGTTGGCAGTTGCGCTCACGGCGCAGGATGGGTCGGTCGCGTAGGACCTCAGTGGCCGAGTTGGTAAGACCGAGGAACATCGCCACGGTTGCGCTGAGGAAAAGATAGGCGGGAATGTGCAGCGCGGTGGCAAATTCATAACTGCCTCGCGGCGATGATCGCAGCGTGTTGGCGATCAGCGCGGCAAGCAGCGGCGCTTCAAGGCAGGTGCTGTAAATCGTGCCGCGGTTGCGCAACTTCGACAAAAACGAGCGGAGGAAATGCGTCGCAAACACGGCAATCACCGCGTGAAAGCGCCGTGCAGGCTTGGGCGGCAAGGGCAGGGGCTGATCGGGGGTCGCTTCGCCGAGCAAGGAGATCGGTGCGTTGCTTGACTGCAGCGACTGCATCAAATCGACACTTTCAAAGCGCTCCTGCCAGAACGAGGGTGGAAAGCGCCGAACCGCACCGGTGCTCGCGCCACCGCCGATGCTGCTGAGCTGAGTTTCGAGCACATCGAAAACAAAGTCGGTGCCGAGCGGCGACTTGGAGGCTACCGACGGATGAGCGATCGCCAGTTCTTCGCAAGCAGCGCGGAAGTATCCGACCATTCCGGCGGGCGTGCCGAAAAATGCCAATCGGCCGCCGGCGTCGAGCAGCAGGACTTTGTCAAACAGCTTGAGCACCTGCGCGCCCGGGCGATGCAGCGAGGCGATGACAATTTTTTCGCGGGCAAGCGAGCGAAGGGTTTCGGCGACATGTTCCGAGTCTTTTGAGGAGAGTCCGGAGATCGGTTCATCGAAAAGGAAGACCTCGGCACGGCTGCCGAGATCGATGCCGAGGTTAAGTCGGCTGCGTTCACCGCCCGAGATGGTTTTTTCGCCGGGCGAGCCGACGCGGCGGTGGGCGATCGATTGCAGGCCGAGCTCCGCGAGCATGCTGTCGACGCGGCGTTCGTGTTCGGCAAGCGAGAGAGCGGGTCGGCGGATCGTGACCGCATGGCGGAGGTGTTCGCGCACGGTGATTTGCGGGCTCAGCGCTTCCTCCTGCGGCATGTGGGCGATGAAAGGGACCAGTGCCTCGCGGCGCTCGTAAAGTGAGATGCCGTTGAGGCGCACCTTTCCGCGAGTGGGTTCGCGCTGACCCGAAAGAACTGTGAGCAGCGTGCTTTTGCCGCTGCCGCTTGGGCCAATGATGCAGAGCATCTCGCCGCGTTTGACTTCGAAGTTGAGGTGGTCGAGCGCTCTCGAGTCGGGCCCGAAATCGTGAATCAGATTTTCAACCTGCAGTGATTCGATAAGAGTTCTTTCCTCGTCGAGGAAGCCCTCGCGAAAACGACAGCGCACCGACTGACTACCGGAGAGGCGGATCAGCGATCCGTCGCGAAGCGGAGCGGAAACGCGAACCGGCACGCCATCGACAAGAATCGGCCCGTGGCTCTCACGGATTTGCAGTTCGCCCTCCTGGCGTTGCGGGTCGTAGCGAATGAACAAGACCGCCTTCGGTGATAATTTCGGGCCGATCAGGATGTCACCGCTGGAAAGTGTCGATGCATCATTGGAAACCAGATATTCCTGACGATCGCGGGCGAGGCGGAAACTGAAGGCGGATTGAGTGGCGCTGCGGCGAAGATCGTTGATCGAGAGGCTGATACCCGATTCGTCGCTGAGGCGTTCGTGGTTGAGGCAGGTGATGCGTTCGCCCAGTTTCAACAATCCATGATTGGCGGTGCGCAGTTTGGTGGGTTTGAGAACTTCGACCTGTGCCTCGAGGCCGAAGCGCACGCGGAGTTCGCTTTGGCGCTCGCGGGTGCGTTCGGCGATGATGCCATTTTCGCCGGGTTCGATGTAAATGATCGGCGCATTGCCGGTGCGTTTCACATCGAGAAAAAACAACAGGTCTTCGAAACTGAGTGTCCAGTCGGGTACCACCAGCGTTTGGCGCTCGCGCATCCGCAAAAATGATCCGGACTCCACCGAGCGTCCGCGAATCCACAAGGGCTTGGGTCCGGTATTGCGCACGAGGATGAGGTCCTCGGCACGATAAACTCGAAATTCGTGGTCCGACGCCGCAGGCGGCAAGGTGACATCGGCGCCATTCATTCCAAAAATCAAACGCTCAAATGGCAGTTCATCACTCGCAAGCGCTTCACCATCGCCGCGCATTTCGCGAAGAATCGATGTGCCGAGTTCGGGTCGGCCGAGGCGTCGCATGAAAATTTCGAAGCTCGCTCGGTTGCGGTCGGAGCGTCCGGCGGCATCGACCAGCGTGTACAACTGCAGGCCGAGTGCGAGCTTGGATGACTCGTCGTAGCTGTCGCGAAGTTCGGACGCGAGATTCTGCAGCGGTCGTGGATTGGCCACGGCACGTTGCAAACGGCGTGCGAGCCAGCCGTGGTCAACCTCGGGAAAGGCGTTGCGCAGCATGTCGAGGATCAGATCCGCCTCGAGTGCGTTAAGCTCTCCATCGAGCGTGGCAAAGGCCGCGAAGGCATCAACCAGCGAACCGACTTGGGCATCGACGCCCGGGCGCAGGGCTCGGATGCGGCCGATGCCGGGAATCGAGCGCAGCCAGCGAAACACGCGCCACCGGCCAAGGGAGGCGATGCGTGGGTGCTTGAACAGCGCGTGGAGATTCACGGCGAAGATTTAGGCAGAGCGGGGGGCTCGCGGCAAGTGTGGTCAAAAAAGGGGTTTGCATTTGGGCGTCATGGGCTATGATTGACCGCTGTCAGGCCGCATGCGTCACCCACTCATGTGAGGCACCAAGGCCTGATCACCCTCCCTCCATCCCACCATGTCCGATTCTCCGAATTCGAACCCGCCGCCCCAACCACCGAACCGCCCCTCAGGCGATGCCAACGGTTTCAATTGGCGTTTCTTCATCCTCGCGCTGGGCGCCGCCGCGGTTTTTGGTCTGGCCCTGTTCGGTCCGAACATGTCGCAAACCGCGCGCACTCTGAGCTACTCGCAGTTTCGACAGGCCTGGGATCAGGGCCGCATCATCACCGACGATGCCAAGCGTCCGCTCAAGGTCGTGACCACCGACACCGCCTACGATGCGTCGATCACCGGCTGGGAAGCGCCCGCATTGCAGATGCCCAAGGAGCCGATCAAACAGCGATCCAATTTCCGCGTGGTGCTCAACCTCGACCTTCAAGGCAAGCAGGTTCAGCAAATTCTTGGTGAGGACATTCGCATGGAAACGCTTCCAGTCGGCACTGCCGAGCCCGGCGGTGATGCGGTGCAAACGATTTCGATCGCCGAGCTGCGCAAGGCCAAGGCGCTTGGTGAAATCCAAGTGAACGATCTCGAAAACCCTCTGCGCATCCTTGCCAAGCCCGACAGCCGCGAAGCAGTGGTGGTCGGCAGTCGCGAAGTGATCACCAACATGGTGGCTCCCGTCGATGCCAGCGGCAAGGCGCTCGAAGCGACGCCGTTCTCGGTCACCGTTTCGATTCCGATTTTGGCCGACGATCTCAAGGCTTTGGTTCAGAGCAAGGCCACCTACAATCGCACGACGGATTATCTCAAAAACGCGTTGTTCACCTTCCTGCCTTTCTTGTTGGTGATCGCCGTGCTGTTCTTCCTTTTCCGTCAGCAAATGAAATCGGCAGGCCGTGGCGCGATGTCGTTTGGCAAAAGCAAGGCGCGTTTGCTTTCGATGGATCGCAACAAGGTGACCTTCAAGGATGTCGCCGGCATTCAGGAAGCGAAAGAGGAGCTGTTTGAAATCGTCGACTTCCTCAAAGATCCTCGCAAGTTCCAGAAGCTTGGCGGATCGATTCCGAAGGGTGTGCTGATGGTGGGTTCGCCGGGCACGGGCAAGACTTTGCTGGCACGCGCGATTGCCGGTGAGGCGGATGTGCCGTTCTTTTCGATTTCCGGCTCGGACTTTGTCGAAATGTTTGTGGGTGTCGGCGCCTCGCGCGTGCGGGACATGTTCGAGCAGGGCAAAAAGCATGCGCCTTGTCTTATTTTCATCGATGAGATCGATGCCGTCGGCAGACACCGCGGACACGGCATGGGCGGTGGTCACGATGAGCGCGAACAGACGCTCAACCAGTTGCTCGTCGAGATGGACGGATTCGACACGCAAGAGGGCGTGATTATCATCGCCGCCACGAACCGACCCGATGTGCTTGATCCTGCACTGCTGCGCCCGGGCCGTTTCGACCGTCAGGTCACGATCAACCTGCCCGATGTGAACGGCCGTGAGGAGATCCTGCGGGTCCATGTCAAAAAGATCAAACTCGCTGCCAACGTCGACCTCGCCAAGGTGGCCCGCGGCACTCCCGGATTCTCCGGTGCCGAGCTTGCCAACCTCGTCAACGAGTCGGCCTTGCTTGCCGCGCGCCGTGGACTGACCGCAGTGACGCTCGACGAACTCGAGGAAGCGCGCGACAAGGTCCGCTGGGGGCGCGAACGCCGCAGTCTGGCGATGTCCGACAAGGAGCGCGTCAGCACCGCATGGCACGAAGCTGGCCACGCTTACCTCAACATGGTACTGCCTCACACCAATCCGCTCCACAAGGTGACGATCATCCCGCGTGGCCCTTACCTCGGTGCAACGATGTACTTGCCGGAAGGCGACAAGTACTCGACGCAGAAAAAAGAGGCGCTGGCCAATCTCATCGTCACGATGGGCGGCCGCATTGCGGAGGCATTTCACAGCGACGATGTTTCGAACGGTGCATCGGGCGACATTCGTCAGGCCACCGCACTTGCGCGTCACATGGTCTGCGAGTGGGGCATGAGCGACAAACTCGGCATGGTCGAGTACGGCGAAGGCGATGGCCCGGTCTTCCTTGCGCGCGACATGGCCAGCCGCCGCGCGAATTACTCCGAGGAGACCTCGCGCATCATCGATTCCGAGATCAAGCGCTTCATCGACGAGGCTTACGAAACCGCCACCCGCGTGTTGACCGAGAATCGTGACAAGGTTGAGTTGATCGCCAAGGCATTGCTCGAGTACGAGACACTCGATGCAAGTCACCTCAAGGACTTGATCGAGCATGGCGAAATGAAGGATCCGCCATCGGCTCCCAAACCGCCACCGGTGCCGGAAAAATTTGCGAAAAAAACCGAACGCAAAACCAACGAGAGCGGTCAGACCGATGATGACGGTCCGATCCCCGGTGCGGTGGGTGCGACGGCTTGATCGCGTTCATCCAACGCGCGCGCAAAAATTTTTCGGTTTTTGAATTTGTTTTCATTTGCCGCTTCGCCTGTTTGGAGTACCTTCTCACATGACTGCTGTGTGCGACTATTTTGGTAGCTGGCCCGGACCGATATGATCATTCAGGGGTTTGCCTCCGATGTCCTATGTCATGCCTTTCACAGGAAGACGAAAATGCATCGGATTTCCCCACTTGTTGAGTTTACGGAACGTGGCTCACAGCGCCAATGACGGCACAGCGGTCC
>CAYQRP010000063.1:0-6463 GCA_964419815.1 uncultured Luteolibacter sp.
ACGCTCGACTGCGGTGGCTCGCGCGCCTTTGCGATTGCCGATCACCAAGTCGCGCATATTTATGTGAATGACCCAAGCATCCGCGATGAAGTGCGCGAGATGCTTGAGCAAACGCCGGGCGTCGACGAGGTGCGTGTGCCGCGCGAGCTTTGGGGCAATGGTGTTGCCACCGAACGGGCAGGGGACTTTGTGGCGGTTGCCAAACCCGATGCGTGGTTTACTTATTATTTTTGGAATGACGATCAGGTCGCGCCCGACTACGCGCGCACCATCGATATCCACCGCAAGCCCGGCTACGACCCCTGCGAACTTTTCATCGATCCAAAACTTCGTTTTCCCAAACTCAAAATCGCCGCGTTTTTGCTGAAGAAAAAACTCGGCCTGCGTGGCTTGCTCGATGTGATTCCGCTCGATGCCAACTGCGTGAAAGGTTCGCACGGGCGCGACATCGTGCCTGCCGACGAACGCCCAGTGTTGATCGGCGCCGGCTCTGAAGTGCGGAGCGCCGAGGATATTGGACGGGTCATCATCGACGCGGTGAAGAGCCATTGAGATCGGCCGCGAATTTGTCATTTCACATGCGCCAGGATCGTGCTTGGATGGGGTAATGACCCTTGCCAGCAAAGTCACCGTCAGCCGGATCGCGTTGATCCCGGTCTTTGCGCTGCTCGCCTGGCGCTACGGCCAATCGGTGACGGCTGGTCAGGCGAACGAGTCGCTGCGCTGGTGGGCTTTGGCGGTGTTCATCGTCGCTGCAAGCAGTGACGGCATCGACGGATGGATCGCGCGGCGTTTCAATCAGAAATCCGATTTCGGTGCCTTCATCGATCCCATCGCCGACAAGGGCCTGATGCTCACCGGTGTGGTGATGGCGGGTTTGTTTGATTGGGGTCAACCCGCATGGCGCTTGCCGCTTTGGTATCTCGGCTTGGTGTTTCTTCGCGAGGCGGTGATCCTTGGGGGCATCGGCGTGCTGTGGTCAAAGCACCGTCATGTGAAAATGAATCCGCATTGGACCAGCAAGCTCTGTACGGTTTTGCAAATGTTTGCGCTCGGCTGGGTGATGCTGCGAGTGCCCTTGTTTCCGCCCGCACTCGCCTGCATTCCTGCGGCCTTGCTCACGCTTTGGTCGGGCGTCGAATATTTCCGTCAGGGTCAGCGCATCTTGCGTTGCGCCGAGAGCACTCATTGAGCGGCTGGAGCGATCCAGATGTTGCGAAACTGGATGGCATTGCCGTGGTCTTGCAGCCTGAGCGGGCGCGCATCACGCGGTTCGTTGTGGCGTTGGTCGAGGGCATGACCTGTGGCGTGCGGGATTGGTTCGTCGCGATGGATCACCACGCCGTTGAAACGCACCGTGATGCGCGGCGGTGAAATTTTCTCACCGTTTTTCCAAACGGGGGCGGTGTAGTCGATGTCGTAGGTTTGCCATTCCATCGGTGGGCGGCAGGCGTTGACCTTTGGTGGCAGCGTTTTGTAAAGCGCGCCGCATTCGTTCCAGAGGCCCTGCGTACCGTATGAATTGAGCAGCTGCACTTCGTAGGAATCCTGGAGGAAAACTCCGCTGTTGCCGCGAGCTTGTCCTGCTTTGCCCGGTTCGACCGGATAGCGGAATTCAAGGTGCACGCGGCAGCTGCCGAACTTGCGCTTGGTAAAGATATCGCCGCCAATTTTTTGCGCGCGCTCTTCGTTGTTCTTCGCACTGCGAACTTCCATCGCGTCGCTCCCAACCCGATACCAGCTCACCGCTCCCCCATCGGCGTGCTGCCATTCGTCGAAATTTTTTCCGTCAAACAAAACGACCGCGCCCTCGGGTGCTTTCATGCCAAGAGTCGGCGACGAACGCGTCACGCGCTTGAGCTCAAAGCGCGCCTCGCCGCCATGACCGCTGCCTTTTCCGCTCATGCCGTCCTTTGACACCTCGCCGCTCCAGCCGTCTCCTTCAAAGCGGATCACTCCGTCGGCAAGTCGGCCGATGCCTTCGAAATAAATGTCCGCGCGCGCGTCATGCTGTTGGAAAAATCTGAGGAGATATTCTCCCTCGCGGACATTGATCACCTGCGCGGCAAGCGGCGGGTTGATGTCGAAATAATGCTTCTCCGGCGCGTCAAGCCAGCGACCTTCGTAATCGCCCATCAGCAAAAGATCGGCATCGGCAACTTGCGTCCAGTCGGGCGAATGTCCGCCCGCCGCAAGGGAATCCGTGGCAACAAAAACACTCATGGCAATGACGCGAGATAAAACAACCAACGAGCCGCGCATGCTTGTTTCTCGGCCATTTGCGCCGAAATGGCAAGCGGTCTGTGGCGGCGGGCAAGGGTCGACGAATGACGGCGCAATCGTGCAGCCGATCAAATTTGCTTGCGGCGGTAAAACAGCATCTTCGGCTCTCCGGCCACGGTATAAACATCGCTGAGGACTGCCATGCGCATCAGAATCCACGGCTGCGCGAAATTCACTCCGTTTTTCGTGAAGCAGATGTCATCGGCGATGTAGACGGCGGAGTGGATCACTTCGCCCGCCGGGTTGGTGATGAACACGAGATCCCCGCAGCTTGATGGTTTGCCGATCGGGTAATAGTTTTCCTTGATGTGATTGCTGGCAAAGGCGTTGTCCCGCAGGCGCTCATCGGGCGTGTCGTTGAAAAAGTTCAGCGCAGTCCAGTGGCAGTCGCTTGCGATTTCATCTTCTTCGTTGGGATAGGGAAACGTGTAGAGTCGCTCGCGCGCAAACTCCGGCAGCAGGTAGAGCAGGCTGATCGAGCCGCCCTCCGGCTCGCGGTGCAGCGATTCCAGCAGCGGACGAAGATCCTTGCGATTCACGCCCGGCATGTTGCCCCAGTAGCCCAGGATCGCGTCGATGTTGGAATTTTGATCGACCTTCAATCGCGCCAACACCGCGCGTTGAGAGGTCAGCACGCGAAGCAGACGCTGACGCTCGGCGGCATCAGGCAATCCGCGCAGAACGATTTCGGGATCGCTGAAGTAGAAATGTCCCGCTCGCTCGTAGACCAGCTTGTTTACCTGCTCCCGCGCCTTTGCCGAAATGCCGCCCGTGGCCAGCAAGGCATCAAGCCTGGAAGGCACAAAGTGATAGGCATTTGCCATGTAACGGTTCTCTGGCCATTGCGCCAGGTACGAATAGAGCTTCTCGCGCCCGCTGCTGGAAAGGCCCATCACCGCCTCGTCGGTGGGCTGCACGATCACTCCCGAGGCGCTGACCTGTGCCCGCTCGGGCTGCAAGGAGTCATCGATCAATGAACCGCTCAGGCCGCTTTCTTGCAAAAGCGCGCGCACGCGTTCCAACCCGATTCCATTGAAAGTCCAACGGGTTTTGCGGTCGGTGGTGACTTCGAACGACACATATTCATCCGGCTGTTCGATGTCGATGTCCTGAATGATCAATTCGCCCCACGGCATCGCGGGCTTGGGCGCCGATTTATCCTCCGAATTTTTCGCGACATTGTTTGCCGCAGATGCGCCCGAAGCCGATGCTCCGCTCCACCTTCCCAGGAGCGCGGCCGCTGCCACGAGGCTGACGCACAACACGGACAAACCCATCGGCGTGAATCGGATCAGCGACTTGGAGGGCGAGGCCGCGGAGTCCGTTGGGGAATTCATGGATGGCGGGTAGTCGCGAACCGACCGGCTGTCCAGTAATGCCACCAAGAATATTTGAAGTATGGGGCAAGGAATCATTTGACAGCGCATCAACCTGATTGAACTCGGTTCACATTTCTGGAAGACTTTTCACTGAAGCACCTGATAGGGTTGCGATCAGCATTCGATTGCATTGCATTCAAAAAACTCCACCCATTGAAAAAACTTCCATGAGCACCGAATACTTTGCCGGCATTCCGAAGATCGCCTACGAGGGCCCCAAGTCCAAAAATCCCTTCGCTTTCAAACACTACAACCCCGACGAGCTCGTCGAGGGCAAGTCGATGCGCGATCACCTGCGTTTTGCGGCCGCTTACTGGCATGTCATGCGCAACCCGCTTGCCGATCCTTTCGGTGGCGGCACGGCTCTCATGCCTTGGGATGATGGCTCGAACTCCGTCGCCAACGCCCAAAAGCGTGTGCGCGTGTTTTTTGAATTTCTCGAAAAAATCGATATCGATTTCTACTGCTTCCACGACCGCGATGTGGCTCCCGAGCTCGACACATTGGCCGAGTCGAACGCTGCGCTCGACGCGGTTGCGGTCACGCTCGCCGAGGAACAGCAACGCACCGGCAAGAAGCTTCTCTGGGGCACGGCCTGTCTTTTCGCGCATCCGCGCTACGCCCAAGGTGCCGCGACTTCACCGAACCTTGCTGTTTACACCCACGCCGCCGCGCAGGTCAAAAAAGCCATCGCGGTGACCAAGCAACTCGGCGGGGGAGGCTATGTTTTTTGGGGCGGACGCGAAGGTTACGCATCGCTTTGGAACACCGACATGAAGCACGAGCTCGATCAGCTCGCGGCCTTCTTTCATATGGCGGTGGCGTGGAAAAAAGAAATCGGATTCGACGGTCCATTTTGGATCGAACCGAAACCTCGCGAGCCGTCCACGCATCAATATGATTCGGACGCGGCAGCCTGTCTCAATTTCCTGCGCGAATATGACCTGCTTGATGAGTTCGCACTCAACATCGAGACCAACCACGCCACCCTTGCGGGTCACACCATGCGCCACGAACTCACCGTCGCCGCCAATGCCGGCAAGCTCGGCTCGGTTGATGCCAACCGTGGCGATGAACTCATCGGCTGGGACACCGACCAGTTTCCGACCGACATCCGCCTCGCCACCGAGGTCATGCTCGTCATCCTCGGCATGGGCGGCCTGACCAAGGGCGGTTTGAATTTCGACGCCAAGCGCCGCCGCGAATCGCACGATCCCGCCGATCTCTTCCACGCACACATTGGTGGCATGGATGCCTTCGCGCGAGGATTGAAGATCGCCGCCGCGATCCGTGCCGATGGACGCATTGCCGAATTTGTGAAGAACCGCTACTCGAGCTGGGATTCCGATCTCGGCAAAAATGTTCTCGCGGGCAAAACGAGTTTTGCCGAATTGGAAAAACTCGCGCTCACGCAACCCGCGCCGATCCTCGCCAGCGGCGGTCAGGAATATTTGGAAAACATCGTCAACGAACTCCAGTGATCACGCTTGGAATCGATTGCGGCACGCAGAGCCTGAAAACCGTCGCGCTCGATGGCGATTCGGGAAAAATCGTGGCCTCTGCGAGCAAGCCCTATGGTCTGATCGAGGGATTGCCCGAAGGTCATGCCGAGCAGGATCCTGCCATGTGGTGGGATGCCCTGTGCGAAACGGTTTCCAAGGTTCTCAGCGATCTCGGATCCAGAAAATCCGAGGTCGCTGCGATCGGTGTTTCCGGTCAGCAACACGGCTTCGTGCCGCTCGATGCCAACTTCGAGGTCATCCGCCCGGCCAAACTTTGGTGCGACACATCGACCGTTTCGCAATGCGATGAAATCCGCGCAAAGCTTGGCGGGCGCGAATCAACCATCGAGCTTGCGGGAAACGACATTCTTCCGGGTTTCACCGCACCGAAAATCCTTTGGCTCAAACAAAACGAGCCCGCGAATTTTCAGCGCCTCGCGCATGTCGCCCTGCCGCATGATTTTCTCAATCTCAAGCTCACCGGCGTGCTGCGCATGGAATTTGGCGACGCCTCGGGCACGGCCTTGATGGATGTCCGCGCGCGCACTTGGTGCAAAAAAATTTGCGATGCCATCGATCCCCGTTTGATCGAATTGCTGCCGCCGCTCGGCTCTTCGCTGGAGCCTGCGGGCATACTTCGCACCGAGCTCGCCGCAGAGTGGGGGCTGCCCTCCAATGTCATCGTCTCCTCCGGTGGCGGCGACAACATGATGGCCGCCATCGGCACGGGAAACACGCGCCCGGGCGTGGTCACCGCCAGCCTCGGAACCAGCGGCACCATCTTCGCCTGCGCCGACAAGCCGGTCATCGACCCGCAAGGCGAGATCGCCGCCTTCTGCGACAGCGCCGATCACTGGATGCCGCTGCTCTGCACCATGAATGTCACCGTCGCCACCGAGGCATTTCGCAATCTCTTTGCTTGGGATCATGCCAAAATGGACGAGGAAATTTCGCGCATCCCAGCGGGTGCCGACGGATTGCTTTTCCTGCCCTATCTGCAAGGCGAGCGCACTCCGAACCTGCCGCACGGTTGCGGCGTGCTGCATGGCATGACGACCTCCAACCTCACGCCTGCCCACATGGCGCGCGCGGCGATGGAGGGGGTGACCCTCGGCATGTCCTATGGTCTTCGCCGCATGGAATCCCTCGGCCTCAAGCCGTCAGAAATCCGCCTCACCGGTGGCGGCAGCCAAAGCCCGGTCTGGCGCCAAATCCTTGCCGATGTCTTTGGCTATCCGGTCGTCACAATGGAGAGCGCCGAAGGTGCTGCCCTCGGAGCCGCCATCCAAGCCCTGCATG
>CAYQRP010000064.1:0-6449 GCA_964419815.1 uncultured Luteolibacter sp.
TCCCCCTCTTCACCCCAACAGCAGCCTCAATCCCGCCAGCAACGCAAAGCCGGTGATCATCCACTCAAACGCCGCTTGAGGCACATGGCGGATCAACCAACGTCCGCCGAACACACCGATCAGCACGCCGGGCATGAGCCGCAGATTTTCCATGAGACTTTCGCTGTTGATCAATGCAAGGCGAGCGTTGAGCGGAACCTTGATGAGGTTGATGAGCAGAAAAAATCTCGCACCGATGCCGATGAGTTCCATCTTTGGAATTTTTCTTGCCGCAAGGTAGAGTTGAATCACCGGCCCTGCGGCGTTGGCGAGCATGGTGGCGAGACCGCCGGTGACACCAACGCCGAGTCCAAACCAATTTGACTCGAGCGCGCGATCAAAAGCTTGGCCATAGAACCGCCTCACAAGCTGCACACCCACCATCGCCAGCACGCAGCAGCCGATGACGCGCCGCGCCATTTCATCAGAAATCCAGCCAAGCACCCACCAACCAAGCAAAAGCCCGACGAGTGCCGGCACGAGCAGCCGCCATACCGGACGCCATGAACCATGCGCGGCAAATGCCGGATACGCGATCACATCGGCGGCAATCAGCAAAGGCAAAGCCAGTCCCACCGACTCACGCGCGCCGTACAACTCAGCCAGCAAGGCGACCGAAACAAGCGAAATGCCGCTGAAGCCGGCCTTGGACAAGCCAATGCAAAAAGCCGCCAACAAACCGAAGAGGTAGAGGGACGACATCGCCCGCCCACCATCCGTCAATCATTTGTGGCCGCAAGCACAATCAAGCCAAGCTCCCCTGCCCGCTTCGCGAAACGCTTTGTACCAAAGACAAAAAAACCGACCCCTGTGAGAGACATCTTCTCCAACAGGGGTCGGACACAATTTCAAAAAACAATCGGAAGTCTCAGTTGGGCGCTTCGCCCTCGACCGCTTCCTTGACTTCTTCAACACCTTCCGCCGCTTGGTCAGCCGCCTCATCCGCCGGCTTTTCAGCAGCTTCCTTGGCTACATCGACAGCTTCTTCAGCGGCCGCTTTGACCTCATCCGCAGCCTCCACCACTTCGGATACCACAGCTTCCTTGGCTGCCGCCGCTTCTTCCGCGACATTCGATGCGGCTTCTTTCACTCCTTCGGCGACCTGTTCGGCACCAGAGCTGACTTTCTCGCTGGCAGATTGCTTGATCTTGTCGCAGGAAACGGAAGCGCCCAAGAGCGCGATCATGGGAATGCAGTATTTCATTTTCATATCTGATAGGTTTGGATGGGTTACAAAACGCCATTGGGCATTTCGATGAGACCCTTCCAAGTGCTTTGCCACATGTCAAAAAGAAATGAAAGAATTTGCCCGATCCGTCATCGCGTGGCTTGCCACGCCTTGAAATGAATCCGATTCACGCCGCTTGCACGAATTCGCAATTTACGCGGCGCTTCCCTGTGATCATCTTGCCGCGTGCAACACGCTGGAATTCGCCAGACTGGAGTCCTCATCCCAGTCTTTTCAATGCGACGCAGAGGAGATCTTGGCATTGGCGATACCGCAGCTCTGCGCGAGTGGATCGATTGGGCTGCAAAAACGGGCGTCACTTTCATTCAACTTTTGCCGATCAACGAAAACGGCATCGACGAAAGCCCCTACAGCGCGATTTCCTCATCCGCGCTCGATCCGATTTACCTGACACTCGACCGCGCGGAGATCCCTTGGCTCGGCGATGCGGATTTCACTCGTGCGGCCGACAAGATCGGCGTAGCCCGCCAAGCCGCACGCGTCGACTACCCTGCGGTGCGACGCGTAAAACGCAACCTGCTGGAACTTGCATGGGCGGAGTTTTCCTCCGCCGCACAAGAACTGCACGACGAATTCGAGCGATTCAAATCTGCCGAAGAGGATTGGCTCACGGACTACTGCCTTTTTCGCTACCTGATGGAGCTTCACGGCGAATCGCTCACCTGGGACAAATGGCCGATCACCACCAACACGCCTGACAAGGCGCGAGAGCACATCAGGCATCTGCGGTCTCGCGACGCCGAGGGCGTGGATTACCGCCTCGGGTTCTTTGCTTTCGTTCAATGGCTTTGCTTTCGCCAGTGGCGCGCCTTGCGCAAATACGCCGATGAGCATGGCGTGAAACTGATGGGCGATGTACCGATCGGCATAAGCTGGCATTCCTGCGATGTGTTTTTCAATCGCGACGATTTCCACCTCGAATGGTGCGGCGGCTCACCGCCCGAAGGCATGAGCCAAAGCGATCCGTTCTTCCAGCAATGGGGACAAAACTGGGGCATCCCGCTCTATCGTTGGGATCACATGCAAGCGAATGGTTTTGCATGGTGGAAAAATCGCATCCGCCGCCTCACCGAAATTTTCCGCATCTTCCGACTCGACCACATCCTCGGATTTTACCGCATCTATGCCTTTCCTTGGAGACCCGAACGCAATCACGAATTCATCGGGCTCAGCCACCACGATGCAGCCGAAAAAAACCACGGCATGCTGCCCCGTTGGTTTTTGCGGCCCGACGACACGGTCGAAAACAAAGCCGCCAACCGCGACGATGGCGATGTGCGCCTTCGCGCGATTCTCGATGCCGCCAATGGCGCGGAAATCATCGCCGAGGACCTCGGCTGGGTGCCGGACTATGTGCGCCCGCATCTCCACGACCTCGGCATCACCGGCTTCCGAATCCCGCACTGGGACTGCAACGAGTTTGGTCACCCGACCCCTGGCAACAGCTTTCCCGAAAATTCTTTCGCGACCTACTCCACCCACGACCACGATCCCGTCAACGGCATCTGGCGAGGCTGCCACCACGCACTCCGCCGCCATCACGAACACCCCGACGAAAACTCGGGCTGGCAGGCACACGGCGCACACAACACGTTGCGGATCCTTTCCGAATTTGCCTCGATCCCCATTCCGCCCCACGGCCCCTTCCCACCCTACACCGAAGGCATCCGCCTGCGCCTCATCAAGGCCCTGCTCGATTCCAATTCACGCTACGCCTCGCTCATGATCACCGAACTTTTCGCCATCGACGAGCGCATCAACACACCCGGCAGCACCCACTCGCACAACTGGAGCTTCCGCCTGCCGTGGACGCTCGAACAAATTCGCGCCGATCAAAGGCTCAACGAAATTTGCGAAAAATTCGCCATCGCCATCAGCCTCACCCGTGGCAAAGCCCTGTAGTGTTGACGATCCACGCCGCGTCCGATTGACTTGCCCACGACCCCTGCCCACACCCACCCATGTCCAACGCGCTGCCTCCCAAACCGCGGATCATCGGATCAAGAGTCCGCATCTGCATCATTGCCTCGAAATACAACGAGGAATTCACGGACGCGCTGGTCGACAACACCCTCAAGGAAATTGAGGATCTCATCCCACAGGCCCGCGTCGATTTGATTCGCGTGCCCGGCGCCTTCGAAATTCCGGCAGTGGTCGCATCCATGATCGCCCGCAATCAACCCGACTGCATCATCGCACTCGGTCTCATCATTCGCGGCGCCACCGCCCATGCCGATCTCGTCGCACGCTCGGTCACCGATTCACTCCAGCAACTCGCCGTCTCCCACATGCGGCCGATCATCAACGAAGTCCTTTTGGTCGAGGATGAAAAACAAGCCTATGCCCGCTGCATGGGATCACAAATCAACCGCGGCCGCGAAGCCGCACGCGCCGCCGCCGCAGTCATCGATGTGTTTCGCGAACTCGACCGCTCCATGCCACTCACCAACGAGGGCAAAAAACGTTATGCCTAGTCCCCGCCAAATCCGCGAGGCTGTGGTGCAGTTTCTTTATTGCGCCGATCTCGAAGGCGGTGCCGACCCGGCCGCTCTGCGCGAACCGTTCTGGGACTTTGTTTCGGAATCCGACCTGCGCAAACTGCTCATCGCCACTTTTCGCGCCGTTCATCACCTCGCCAGCGGACGCGAAGATCGGCTCATCGAATTTCAGCAGCGCGCCAACGCCGCCATGCCGCTGCTCGCCGCCAACCCCGCTGCGGAAAAACTCCCGCCCGTGCTCAACCGCATCTCGCGCCTCGAGTCGGACTGGAGCCAGGCCTTCGATCATCTCGAGCACTTGCCGAAAGACGATGATGACGCCTCCGTCGCGTCAAAGTTCGGGCCCGCGCTGCAACGGCTTTTCCGCATCGACCGCGACCTCGCCGCCGCCCGTGCCGACTTCATCGATCAGGCCGGACTCCTCCCCGCTCTGCGCGGATCCCTCGAACCGGTCACCGCATCGATCCGCCGCATGCAGCGGATTTCCGACCGCATTCGCATGGTTGAAGAACCGGAAAAATTTCCCGAGCAAAGCGACCTCGCCAAACTCCGCGACTCGAAATCGGAGCTCGCCTCACTGCGCCAAACGACCGACTCATGGGTCGACCTGGTGCTCGCGCACAAGGAAGCGATCGACAGCAAACTCGCAACGGTGATCGAAAATTACGCACCCGCACGCATCGATCCGGTCGACCGCGCCATCCTACGCCTCGCCACTCACGAACTTCTCAACACGGCCACGCCACCCAAGGTCGTGATCAACGAAGCCATCGAACTCGCCAAGCGTTTTGGCACCACCGATTCCAAGCGCTTCGTCAATGGCATCCTTGATAAAGTCGCAGGACTCGCCAGCGTCACTGCCGCTGATGGCGCTGCCTGAACACACCCCATTCGATTTTCGTTGAGGCCATGAATCAACCCAGCCCATTCCAACAACGCACGCTGTGGAACGCCGCGACCGGTGTCTCGATCGTGATCCTCGGCGCCTTGACGCTTGGCCTGATCTGGCTCATCGGCAAGGTATTCGGTTTTCTTCAGCCGGTGCTCATTCCACTGATTGTTGCCGGCCTCATCGCTTATGTGCTCGATCCGGTGGTGCGGCTTTTGCAAAGACGCGGACTCAACAGGCTATGGTCGGTGATCACCGTTTTTGCAGCGATGCTTGCTTTCATCGCTCTGCTGGTGGTCGCGCTGATTCCCGCCGTGAGCCAAGGCCGCGGGCTGCTCAAGAAAACTTTTTCCAAACCCGCCGCCGGGCAAGAGACCGTCACTGAAAGTAAAATAACCGACGAAGAGCAAAGCGAACGCCTCGCCGGTACGCTGGCGTCCGAGTTGGTGAAGGTGCGTCAAAAGCATCAGGACAACCCGATTGGCTGGATGCTCACCGAAGTGGACGACCAAGGTTCCCCGGTGAATGAAAAGGCAAGCCAGAGCAGTTCCATCGAATCGCTCTCAAAAAGCCGCGCCGGCCGCATGCTCTTCGAGTACAAGGGCGTGATTCTCAAAACCGGTCGTGAGTGGATCTCTGCCGGCTCGACCAAGGTGCTCGGCTTCCTCGGTCTCGTACTCGGAATGATCATGGTGCCGGTTTACCTGTTCTTTTTTCTCAAGGACTCTTCCTCCATTCGCCAACACTGGCATGACTACATGCCGCTCAAAAATTCCGAATTCAAAACCGAGCTGGTCGGTACACTTCAGGAAATCAACGGCTACCTCGTCTCGTTCTTTCGCGGTCAGGTGCTTGTAGCCTTCATCGACGGATTTCTTGTCGGCACCGCACTCACTCTCTTCGGTCTGCCCTACGGATTTCTCATCGGCATCTTCATGGCGATCCTCGGCGTGATCCCCTACATCGGCAACATCCTCTGCCTCATTCCCGCCTGCATCATTGGCTACCTCCACGCCCAAGGCAGCTCTCCCTTTGGCATGAGCCCAGCCGCCTATGTCGGCTGCGTGGTGGCAATCTTTGTGGTCGTCCAACAAATCAATTCCCTCGTCACCGCCCCAAAAATCGTCGGCGACTCGGTCGGCCTCCACCCTCTCACCGTGATCTTTTCGGTGCTCTTCTGGTCGCTCCTCCTCGGCGGATTCGCCGGCGCTCTCCTCGCCGTCCCACTCACCGCCGCTGTGAAAGTCCTCTTCCGCCGCTACATTTGGGTGCGGGGGAAATTGGCGTGAGTGAAGAGTTAATGGTTAAAAGCCCCGGTAGGGCGACGCGGCCTCGCGGCGCGGACTCATCGCCGCAGGCGCAAGCGGGCAAGATGCCCGCGCTCCCTTGAGGAAAACGCCTCATACTCCCGTAACACCCTCTAACTCTAACCACTTCGCGTTCATTTGCGTTCATTCGCGGTTCTAAATTCTGAATGCATCGGCGCCGCGGGCCGCGTCGCCCTACCGGGACAGAGTGCCCTCTTGGTCTCACGCAAACGCCCGCCACAACGCCGCCACCAATCCACAAAGCACAAAACCAATCGCGAGCGGCATGAGCGCAGAAACCATCGTCCATTTCCAACTGCGCGTTTCCTTGTAAATCGTATAAAGCGTGGTCGAACACGGATTGTGACAAAGGCTGAAAAGCATCAGGCACATCGCCGTGAGTGAGGTCCAACCGTCGGCTTCGAGGATCGCACGCACATTGCCGGGATCGGTTTCAAACATCACGC
>CAYQRP010000065.1:0-6375 GCA_964419815.1 uncultured Luteolibacter sp.
ACCAAATCATGAAAAAATACAAACACGCGTCCGAGATCCGAGTTGGAGTTATCGGCTATGGCGGAGCTTTCAACATGGGGCGTGCTCATCTCAAAGAAATGGAACAAGCGGGCATGACGCCTGTGGCGGTTTGTGAAGTGGATGCGGAGCGCTTGAAAGTGGCACATGATGATTTCCCGTGCATTGGGACTTACTCGAAAGTCACCGAAATGCTTCGCAAGTCGGACGTGAATCTGGTGACGATCATCACTCCCCACAACACCCATGCGAAGCTCGCGCTTCAGTGCCTCAAAGCGGGGCGTCACGTGGTTTGCGAAAAACCTCTAGCCATCACCACCGCAGAGTGCGATGCGATGATTGCTGCGGCTAGAAAGTCGGGCCTTGTTTTATCGACTTATCACAACCGGCACTGGGACGGGTGCATTTTGAGCGCCATGGATCACGTCAAAAAAAACAAGCGCATTGGCGAGATTGTGCGCGTGGAGGCACGCATGGGTGAGCGGTCGCAGCCCGGCGACTGGTGGCGCGGAAGTCGCAGCATTTCCGGTGGGATTCTCTATGATTGGGGAGTGCATTTGCTGGAATACGCTCTGCAACTTGTTGATTCCGAAGTGGTCGAGGTGAGTGGCTTTTCCAAATCCGGCTACTGGGCACCGAAAACAAAGTGGAAAAATGACACCATCGAAGATGAGGCCAGCGCCACTATCCGTTTTAGCAACGGAGTTTGGATGCAGCTCGCGATTAGCGGGATCGATTCCAACAAAAAGCCTGGCACCTTGGAAATTACCGGCACCGAGGGCAGTTACATCACTGACATTCATGGCTACAACAGCGGCTATCAATTGCGCGTGCGAAACGGTCAGTCGCTGACTGTGGAGGAAGGGCCCCACCGACCTGACGAATGGCACCGTTTTTATCAAAACATTGCCGATCATCTGACCAAGGGGGCGAAACTTGTCATCACGCCCGAGTGGTCGCGCCGGCCCATTCACATCATCGATCTCGCAGTACAGAGCGCGAAAATGGGTCGTGCACTGCCAGCCAAGTACCGCTGAATTTTCCATCATGAAAATCGATCAGATTGCGGTTCAACTCTACACGTTGCGGGACTTTGCCGAGACACCCGCCGGTTTTGCGTCAACGATCAGGCGAGTTCGCGAAATCGGCTACCATGCCGTCGAGCTTGCAGGCACCGCCGGTCTCTCGCCCGCTGAGGTGGCAAAGATTGTGCATGATGCCGGTTTGCAAATCTGCTCCAGCCACGAGTCGGCGGAAATGATATTGAATCAGCCTCAGCAAGTGGTCGATCGCCTTGCTGAATTCGGCATTACCCATGCCGTTTACCCATTTCCCGAGGGTGTGGACATGGCGGATGCGGTGCAAGTCGACAGGATGATTGCCAGACTTGATGCAGCGGGATCGGTGTTGCGCCGTGCGGGAATGACGCTGTGTTATCACAATCACGCCATCGAATATTTCCAACATGATGGTCGCACCGTGTTGGATGAGATTTTTGCGCGTACTTCTTCAGAGCATCTTCAGGCGGAGCTCGACATTCATTGGGTGCAGGCTGGCGGCGGGGATCCTGTTGAAACGTGTCGTCGTCTTGCAGGACGATTGCCACTGCTTCACGTCAAAGATTACAGGGTCACGGCCGAAGGTGAGCGTCAGTTTGCCGAAGTGGGCTTTGGAAATCTCAATATCCCGGAGATCCTTCAATCCGCCGAAGCAGCAGGCTGCAAATGGTTCATAGTCGAACAAGACACCTGCCTTAGCGATCCATTTGAATGCATCGCGCGCAGCTTGAATTATTTGAAAAAACTTTGCGATTGAGGGATTCGCTTCACTCTAATCGCCGAGACAAATGCCGATGGCTTTGGCTGCTTGAACGAGTTCGCCATCGGGTTCGACGAGCCGAAGCTGGTGCACGGCTTCTTCGATGGGCACGGATCCGACATGATAGGACTGATAGCTGACCATGCGTCCGAACTGCCCTTGCTCTGCAAGCTTCACGGCCATGACGCCGAAGCGCACGCCAAGGATTCGGTCGAGTGAGGTGGGAGCGCCGCCCCGCTGGAGGTGACCGAGCGTGCAGGCGCGAGTTTCCTTGCCGGTGAGTTTTTGCAAACTTTTGGCGACCTGCTCGCCGATGCCACCGAGGCGCACTTCGCCGCCCGAGTTTGCATCGACTGTGACGACTCCTGCTCCGTTGGGCATGCTCGCGCCCTCTGCGACGACGACCAGCGTGCTGTGATGACCTTGAGCGTCGCGTTGTTTGATGAATTCCGCGACTTTCTCGAGTTCGAATGGAATCTCGGGCAAGAGAATCACATTCGCGCCACCGGCGATGCCACCCCAAAGCGCGATCCATCCGGCGTGGCGGCCCATGACTTCCAACACCATCACGCGCTTGTGGCTTGCGCCGGTCGTATGCAGTCGGTCGAGGCTGTCGACCACGGTTTCCACGGCGCTGTTGAAACCGAATGTCATGGCGGTGGCGCCGAGATCATTGTCGATGGTCTTGGGCACACCAACGATGGGCCAACCCTCGCGGTAAAGTTGCAAACCGGTGGTGAGCGATCCGTCGCCGCCGACAACGACCAGCGCGGTGATGCCGAGTTGGTCCATGGTGCGTTTCGCCTTTGCGACGATTTCCGCCGGCACTTCCGCGATATCGCCCTTGCCGATTTTTGCGGCGAAATGGCCCTTGTTGGAACTGCCGAGAATCGTTCCGCCGAGCTTGAGAATGTCGATGGTGTTCTCGGGCTTGAGCACGCGATAGTCGCCAGGCGGCAAGAGGCCTTCAAAGCCATCGCGAAAGCCGATGACCTCCCAGCCAAGCTGATCGGCCGCCCCGACGACACCGTGAATCACCGCATTGAGTCCGGGGCAATCGCCGCCGCTGTTGAGAATTCCGATTTTCATGATCTTTGATTTTGGGTGAACTCGGAACCGATTCTTGGTGGTGAGTGGGCTGCTTGCCTCATCAGCTCGGATCCGGCACGCTGATGATTTCCCTTTGCCTGTCCTTCACCGGTGCGCCGGCGGCGAGCCATGGATCGTACACCGCCCAACCTTGTCTCACGAGCGAGCGCGCGCGAGAGAAACGATCGGGGTTGTTCAGCACAACCACGATGAGACGTCGCGGAGTGGCGCCTTTTGAGCCGTCCGGCTTGGTTCGAACCAATGGATCGCGTTCCATGCATACCGATACGCAGGGCCCAGCAGCAGATGTCGTGCCTGTTTTCACGCCAAGTATCCCTGGCTCTCCCGCCAGCTCGTTGGAATTGCGGATCGTGTAGTTGCGCGGGCCGCTCGCGCCATGAACGGTGATCTGTCGTTCCTTCTGCCGCACGATGAAAGTAAAAGGGTTGCGACGCATGGCGTAAACCGAGAGTCGGGCGACATCGGCTGCGGTGGAAAAAGCCTTGGTGCCGGGCCGTTCCAAACCGTGAGGATTGGCAAAGCGGGTCTGGGTCATGCCCAAGGACTTCGCTAGCCGGTTCATTTCGCCGACAAACTCGCTTACAGGATCGCCGTTTTTGCCGCGGCGTAAAATCAATTCGCGTCCGACATGATCGGCCACAGCGAGCGCGGCGAGGTTATCGGATGCGAGCAGCGCGGCGTAGAGCGCATCGCGCAAAGTCATTTGATCACCGGGCTGGAGATTCATCGGGTTGGGTCCGCCGACGAGCGTGACAGTCTGCGGCACGCTGATACGCGCCTTGGAGATGTCCGTTTCGGTGGCGGTGGCCCAGTCGATCGCGACCGCGCCGCTTGCGATTTTGGTGAGACTGGCGATCGGCCGTTTGGCTGCGGCATTGGAGGCGACGAGCACCTTGCCCGAGTAGGCCTCCATGACCATGATGCTTTCCGGCATTGATGCCTCATCCTGCGCGCGAACTTGCATCCATGTCGCGAGAACGGCGACCGCTACGAACGACCATTTCGGTGGAAACATACGCGCGCAGGCTAGTCGAAGCGCGCGGCAACTCAATCTCAAAGAAATGGCCACGAGCTGAATGCCGCGTTTTTTGAGTCACTATTTTCCCGAGGGGGCCAAGACCTCATGGGGCACATATTTGCTCAGCACCGTTTCCAGCCACGAGCGTCCTGTGTCGCTGTTGAAACGAAATGCCATGCCCACGCAGAACGCGAGCAGTGCCAGAACGAGCAAGAGCAATCCGCTGCCGCCGCCGCTCGACCCATGTGTGCTCATCGCCGCTTGCCGCGGCACCTGCGCTCTTGGCGGGCTTGATGATGTTTGTGGGTTTGGTGTTGTTTGCAGAGCTGCCGTGGAGGGTTTTTCCGACGACTCCGGTTTGAGGCTCACGGATGCTTGCATGTCGAGCACCGCACGCTCCTCGGGGCTCAACTCAAAACCGAACATCACATCGCCAAGCTCGACCGACATGCCGTCACGCAGTGCGACACTCTGGACCAGCTTGCCGTCGACTTTGATGCCATTGGTCGAGCCGAGGTCGTGCAGCTCATAGCCGCTTTTGCCGCGCGTCATTTCGGCATGACGCGAGGAAACGGACGCGCATTTTACCTGGATGTCATTTTCATCCGCACGGCCGATGACCACGGAGTTGCGGTCGAGCTGGAAACGGTACGGCTGCGGGGATTCTCCAGGCAGGGTGATGGTGACTCTGGGCATGTTTGCGATACGGATGTTGCGCGGCTAACATGAGTGAAAAAAATCGAAATGGACACCTCAAAATTCGCAAAGATCGTCAATCGACGGTGAAAAGGAAAGGCCGCGGCGGAAGCGATCCGTCGCGGCCGAACACCGAGCAACCAAAACACATGAAACAAATCCATTAGGTGCCGGCCAAGCCGGGTGCGAGCGGCTTGGGCGTTGGCTTTTCCTTTTTGCGCAAGGCGCGCCGCATTTTGGTGAGCGCCGAATTTTGAAGTTGGCGGATGCGCTCGCGAGTCACGCCGAACTCGCGTCCGACCTCTTCCAGCGTGAGTGCCCTGCGGCCGCTGAGGCCGAAGCGTTCGTCGATGATCTTGCGTTCGCGTTCGTCCAGCACCGAAAGCAGGCCGTCGAGTTCGCCGTGCAGGTTCTTGTCGGCGAGCATGTCGAGCGGGTTGACCGCACGATCGTCGCTGATGACCTCGCTGTATTCCGTGGCCTCGCCTTCATTGATCGGCGCATCGAGCGAGGTCGGGCGGTGGGAAGCCTGACGCAACATCGCAAGCTTGCGGCGTGGCACGCCAATTTCATCGGCCAACTCTTCGTCGGTCGGTTCGCGGCCGAGTGCCTCGGTGAGAATCGCGGCGATGCGGCGCATCTTGGCGATCTTGTCGACCATGTGGACGGGCAGGCGAATGGTTTTCGACTGATTCGCCAGTGCGCGCTTGATCGATTGTTTGATCCACCACGCGGCGTAGGTCGAGAGCTTGCCGCCCTTTTCCGGATCGAAGCGCTCCACGGCCTTCATGAGGCCGATGTTGCCCTCCGAGATCAGGTCGGTGACGGGCATGCCGTAATTCGCATAGTCCTGGGCGATTTTCACGACCAGTCGCAAGTTGGCTCGGATCATGTGCGATCGCGCCTCCGGGTCCCCTTGTTTGATGCGCTCAGCGAGCTCCACCTCTTCCTCGGCCGTGAGCAACGGCGTTTTGGAAATCTCACGGAGATAGAGTTTCAAACTGCCTTCTGATTCGTATGCCATATGCGTTTGGGGTTATTGGTTAAACGAAGCCAAGGGACCTTTTATTCCCTTTAATTGCATATAAATGCATTGGATAGCATTTGTAAATACAATTTCGGGAAATATGCAGGGCCCGCTGGCCGCTCAATAGAGATCGGAGCATTCCCCGTGCCTTTGAATTTGATTTCATAAAACATTGATAATGAATGTGTTAAAAATTTTTCCCGCGAGCCGCCTCGGTGCTTTTGGGCACTCTGTCCATCAATTGAGACAATTTGACGCAGGAATCGTTGAATCTTTTCCGATCGCCCCCGCGAAATGAGTTAGATGGTGGGTGTTCGGCCTCGGTTTTGCCCCTTGATCGGGTTCGACAAAAGTGCGGCCGCATGAGCAGTCTCTCGGCCGTGAGCGATGCCTTTTACCCCCTGTTGCGGCCGTTGATTTTCAAGCTCGATGCCGAGGTGGCGCACCATCTTGGCATGGCATCGCTGAGGCTGGCCGAGCACAGCGGATTGCTGCGGCTTGCGTTTCCTGAGGACGAATTTGTTTCGCCGGTCGAGGTGATGGGATTGAAATTTCCCAATCGCATCGGACTTGCCGCCGGTCTCGACAAGGAAGGCAATACCATCGATGCGCTCGGGCGTCTCGGTTTCGGCTTTGTCGAAATCGGCACCATCACGCCGCGCCCGCAAGCGGGCAATCCGAAGCCGCG
>CAYQRP010000066.1:0-6316 GCA_964419815.1 uncultured Luteolibacter sp.
TCCTGACCCAGCACATCGTCAAAGGTCCGCGGACGGTATTTTCGTGCAAAAACCTGATAGCTCACGAGCGCCAGTGTAGGCGGCGCGGCGGGTTTGTCATGACCGAGTTTCAGCGAAATGCAAAATTTGGCGCCAAGCGACGCCCGAATTCTCCGCGCCCGGGGTTGAAGTGTCGACCGAAGCCGCTAGACTGAGCGCGGATGTTCTCCATCAAGGGCAAAAGTATCTCCTGGCTGCAAGGCCTCATTTTCGGCGGCCTTGCTTTCATTGCAGGCGGCCTGATTGCCACATTCGGCTTGCCCGCCAGGGGTGGCAAAATGGTCAAGCCGACTCCGACCATCCGCGAACGCATCGATCCTTCGGCACTTGAAGCAAGACTGCGTACCGAAATGGAATCGGAGTTCAAAAAACGCAGTGCCGAGATCGAAAAAAAATCTGCTGAGGAAATTAAAAAACTCAAAGCCGAGCTGACCCCAATCACGCCCGCTGCCGGCACGATTAGCGATGTCCGTAATCTCCGCAACGGCATCCCGTTCAAGACCGAGGTCAAAATCGATCCCGGCACGATTTCCTCTTTCGAACGCGAACACCCGGAAAGCTACTCGGCATTTTATCAGCTCAGCCTCAAGCGCCCCAGCCCTGCCACGACGCTGGCCGATCTCGTCAAAACCAGCCCCAAGCTCCCAACACTTTTGCCGGGCCTGCCCGCCTTGCTCGAAAAGGCGGAGGTCTCAAATTGGTTTCACACGCTGTACGACAACAAGATCACACGCATCCGCCGCGACGCGACCCTGCTGAGCGAAATCCTCAGCAAGCACAATTTCTACGATTGCGAAACGATCCTCCACTTCCGCAGTCCGACAGGTCGACCGATCTTTTTCATGCAGGCGGAGATGGATGTGGTTTCCGACGGATCCGATGGCGACCGCTTGGCGCAGATGCCCGATCAAATTGTCAACTCGACCCACTATCAACCTTTCACGAGTTTCGGCTGGCCGAAACAAAGCCAAACCCCCAACCCGATGATTGCCGGTTGGCAAAAACGCATCGCGGGTGCCGAAAAAGAACTCGCCGCAGCGACCACTCCCGCCGATCGCAAGACCTGGCTGCGCGACCGCATCGCATATCTGAAACGCGGCATCGAGGACATGAAAAACCGCAGTTTCCTGATCGCCGAACACGATCCCTTCATCGTGATCCCCGTCAACATTCTCCTCGACAAAAACCCCTTCGCACCAAAGGCCGGCGACTACGCGGTGATTGTGTATGAGGATAAAATTTACCCCTCGATCGTCGGCGACGGCGGACCCACCTTCAAAGTCGGCGAGGCTTCGTTGCGCGTCGCTCGCGAGTTGAACGCAAAGGCCTCGCCCTATAGCCGTCCGGTCTCGCACTTGAAGGTAAGCTATCTGGTTTTCCCGGGCAGTCGCGACACCGAGCGCAAAGCACCCAACTACGCATCATGGCGCCAGCGCTGTGATGAATTGCTTCAAGAAATCGGCGGCAGCACCACCAGCCTTCACGAATGGCAGGACACTCTGCCGAAGGCTCCCGTCGAAGCCGCCACAACCGATCAGGCACCCGTCATTCCCTCTCCAACATCCGCCGCACCCGCTCCCGATGCAGCGCCGCCAGCACCCGCATCAACAGCACCAGACAAACCAGAGTCACCCCCAACTCAATCAGCGGTGCCGCCCGCCGATCCGACTTCCCGCTGAGCGCATCCATCAGATGCGGAAAATTTCCGAGCCCCCTGCCCGCCCCCAACAAGGCCAGGATCCCGGCACCGATGATGCCGTGCCAACGCGACTTGAGGGAAAACAATCCGCAAATCAGCAAGGCACCGCCCAGCGTCAGCGCCCCGTGCAAAAATCCCAGTGCTTCACCGCGATCAAGCACCTGCATCGCCAACAACCCGAAGCCGACCACCACCGCGCCGCTGAAAAAGATCTGCAATCTCACGGGCGGAATTTGATGCATCGCCACGCGATGGCAAGCCCGGCGATCCCGGATTTACATGCGCCGCCCGATCGCGCATGATCCCGATCGATGACCCGATACTGGCGCGAAAACCAATGGCACGATGCCGATTTTCTGCCGATGAGCCCCACCGACCGTGGCCTCACTCACGGGCTCGGACTTTTCGAAACGATTCTCGCCATCGACGGCTCACCCGCCCTGCTCGATCGCCACATCGCCCGCATGCTCAACGCCTGCAAGCAACTCGGGTGGGGAAATCCCCTACCGGACAAGCTGCGAGAGGCAATCATTTCACAACTTGCTGATGCGAATCTCGCTCAAGGCCGCGCCCGTGTCCGACTGGCAATCAGCGCCGGATCCGGCCCGCTCGCCAATCCAAGCATTGGCTCCGACCACCTCGTCTGGATCACGGTCAGCCGCGCCGACGATCCACCTGCAAGCATCACTCTCTGCAAAGCGAGCTTCGAACATCCAAGCGCTTCGTTTCTGACAGGAATGAAATCAGCATCATACGCCGAAAATCTCCTCGCGCTCAACGATGCGCGACAGCGCGGCTTCGACGATGCGGTATTTCTGAACGAAAAAAATCTCATCTGCGAAACAGCGACATCCAACCTCTTCGCAGTGATGAATGGCAAAATCCATTGCCCACCCGATGACAGCGGTTGCCTGCCGGGCATCACGAGATCACTGATCATCGAACTCGCCGGAAAAAACGGTATCGCACTTTCTGTCGCACCAATGACCGAAGTCGATCTCTTGAATTCCGATGAAGTGTTCATCACCTCCGCCATCCGCGGCGTAGTCGCCGTTTCACGCTACGAAAGCACGGAATACACCCAAGGCACCATCACCGACAAAATGCGCGAACTCTGGCATGAGGCGGTCAGCGCGGATGCCGCACAACACAAAGCCTAAGGCATTCCAACACCATGGCCATCGAATCGATCGCAAATTTTCATCCTCAAATTCACGCGAGCGCGTTCATCGCCGCCAGCGCCGATGTGATTGGCCGCGTGACGATTCATGAGGAGGCCAGCGTTTGGTACAACGCGACCCTGCGCGGTGACATCAACGAGATCACCCTCGGCCCGCGCTCCAACATTCAGGACAACGCGGTCATCCACCTCGCCGACGACTTTGGCTGCCACATCGGCGAACTCGTCACGGTCGGCCACTCGGCCATTCTTCACGCCTGCACCGTCAAAGACGAAGTCCTCGTCGGCATGGGCGCCATCATCCTCGACGGAGCCGTCATCGGCGAACGCTCGATCATCGGCGCGGGCGCCCTCGTCACCGGCGGCACCCACATCCCACCCGGTTCCCTCGTCCTCGGCTCACCCGCCAAAGTCATCCGCACCCTTTCGCTCGACGAACAGTCGAAGGTCAAACACTGGGCCGAAAAATATGTGAAAGGCTCACGCGAATACCTCGCGAGAAATTGACGAGCAAGCGGCAGCCCCTTTGCTGCCTTGCGAATGAGGAAAAGTTCGGGTCTTTGCGATGAGATGCGGCTTGCCAAAAGCGCCGTCAAAAGACACAAAACGAACCAAGCCAAAGCGGCGGGATTCTGTGCAAATCACGCTTGCTCTACGGGCATTTCAAAACTCTTTCCAAACCATACGAAGCCCATTTGATCTCCATGAGAATCCTACTTACCACCACCTCGCTCCAAGACACGCCCGGCCCACATCACGAACTACTGGAACAAACCGGATTTGAAATCATTCGCGAGCGTGGGCCCCTGCCCGAATCAAGGATGCTCGAACTCGCGGGCGACTTCGATGCCTTCCTCTGCGGCGACGACGCCATCACTCGCAGGGTACTCGAAAAATCCCTGCCAAAACTCAAGGTGGTTTCGAAATACGGCATCGGACTCGACAAGGTTGACGTCACCGCCGCCACCGAGCTGAACATTCCCGTGACCTTTTGTCCCGGCGTCAACCACACCACCGTCGCGGAACACACCTTCGCCCTCTTGCTCGCGGCAAGCCGCAGGCTGGTTGAGGAGGTCAACCATGTTCACTCGGGAAACTGGAAACGCATCACCGGTCATGAGCTTCACGGCAAGACCATCGGCATCGTCGGCCTTGGCCGCATCGGTTGCGAAGTTGCCACGCGCGCACGCGCCTTCGGCATGAAGGTGATCGGATTCGGCAACCACTGGGACGATGCATTTGCTGCCGCCCACGGGATTCAACGCGCGGCCACGCTCGATGATTTGTTCCGCGCCGCCGATGTGGTTTCGCTGCACACCAAGCTCACGCCGCAAACGCGTCACATGGTCGATGCCCGCCGCATCGCCCTCGCCAAGCCCGGGCTTTACTTGGTCAATTGCGCGCGCGGCGAACTGATCGACACGCAAGCATTGATCGATGCGCTCGAGTCCGGCGCGATCGCCGCCTACGCCGCTGATGTGATGGATCTCGAACCACCGCCACCCGATCATCCGCTGCTCAGCGCGCCGCGCGTGATCATCACGCCGCACATCGGATCTCGCACGCATGAGAATGTCGCGCGCCAGGCCAACATGGCGGTACAAAACATGATCAACGTGCTGGCCGGTCGCCCGGCACTCGCACAAGCCAACGAAATTTCCAAACCATGAACGCAGGAAACGAATACCTGATTGTACCGACCGAACTTCACGACGGTCTGGTCCGCAGAGCCTATCTCAAGCGCGGTTACAGCGAAGACGAGGCCCATGACGCATCGCGTTTCTGCCACAGCGCCTCGCGTCACGGCATTCGCACGCACAACGCACTCAAGGCATTGCACCTCGATGATCTTTTCGGCTCAAAAATCGGTCAATGGGTGCCCGGCGCGGAAATCGAAGTTTTGCCCACACGCTTTGCCGCTTCTGAAATTTGGGACGGACACAAAAAACTCGGCCAAGCCGTCGCCTACAAGGCCATGCAGCGATGCATGGAACTGGCCGATCAGTTTGGCGTTGGCACGGTGAGTGTCGACAATGCCACCCATTACCTTTGGGGTGGCGGTTATGTGATTGATGCCGCGCTCAAGGGTTACATCGCTTACACGAATTGCACCTCCGCGACTTCCGAGGTGGTGCCCTTTGGAGGAAAAACTCCGACCATGGGCACCAACCCGCACTCATGGGGATTTCCCACCCAGGATGCGGTCGGATATCCGATCGTCATCGACTGGGCCACTTCGGTCGTCGCCATGGGACGCGTGCAACAATTTGCGCGCGAAGGACGCGAACTCGCACCCGGTTGGGCGGTCGACGCGCAAGGTCAACCGACCACCGATCCGCACAAAGCCAACGCGCTGCTTCCCTTTGGCGCGCACAAGGGATACGGACTTGGCCTGATCGATGAAATTTTCGCCGGATTGATCGGCGGATCGCTGCCATCGATTCGTGGCACCAGCAAAGGTGCGGCGGACGAGAAACGCGGCTCGACCTTTTTCTTCCAATGCATTCACCCCGAAGCATTGCGCGGAAACGATTACGCTTTCGGTCGCTCGCAAGCGGAGAACCTCAAGGCCTGCCTCGCCGACATCTTCGGCCACGGCAACGAAAACTGCGTCCTGCCCGGTCAATTCGAAGCGGACGCCGCCAAACTCACCGATCTCCATGGCGGACTGCTCTTCACCCGCGCCGAAATCGAAGGCTTTTCCCACATCACCGATGAGTTGGGAGAAACCGCGTGGAATCCCAACGATTTCAAATCCATCACCCTCTAACCATTCGTTTCCCCATGTCCCTGAAACTTCGCGATCCGTCCACCTGCCGCTACGATCAGATTTCACTCGGTGAAGTCATGCTTCGCCTCGATCCCGGCGAAGGTCGCATCCGCACCGCCCGACAATTCAACGCATGGGAAGGCGGCGGCGAATACAACACCTCGCGCGGACTCCGAAAATGCTTCGGCCTCAAGACCGCAGTTTGCACCGCGCTCGTCGACAACGAGATCGGCCACCTGATCGAGGACTTCATCATGCAGGGCGGCGTTGATACCGACTTCATCAAATGGAGTGAGGACGACGGCATCGGCCGCACGGTGCGCAACGGACTCAACTTCACTGAGCGCGGCTTCGGCATTCGCGGCGCGGTGGGCAATCCCGACCGTGGCAACACCGCCGCCTCGCAACTCAAGCCCGGCGACTACGACTGGGATCACATCTTCGGCAAACTCGGCGCGCGCTGGTTCCACACTGGCGGCATCTTTGCGGCACTTTCCGAATCAACCGCACAACTCACCATCGAAGCGGTCAAGGCTGCCAAAAAACATGGCACCATCGTCAGTTATGATCTCAACTACCGACCTTCTTTGTGGAAGTCGATCGGCGGTCAGTCCAAGGCCCGCGAGGT
>CAYQRP010000067.1:0-6246 GCA_964419815.1 uncultured Luteolibacter sp.
GCGCGTCAACGAATTCGAGATCCTGAGCAAGGGTCCCGATGGCATGGAAAACACTTCCGATGATCTCAGCAGTCAAGACGACTGATCTCCGCCGAGGATTCACGCTCATCGAACTGGTCGTCGTACTCGCGATCGCAGCCGCCGTCTTGGGCGGCGCGGTGGGCCTGATGGTTTATTCGTCCGACGAACATTCGCTGCGCCGCGCTTCGGGAGAGATCGAACTGCTCGCCAAGCGCGCGCGTGTCACTTCGATGATGCGTCAGACGCCGTACGCCTTGGAGTTTCGTGCCGACCGCGTGCGCATGCTGCCACTTGCCGAAGCGGGCAACCCTTTGCGCAAATCCAAGAAGCGCGAAGTCGAATTGCAAAGCGACGAATCCGCCACGCGCGAGCAATTCCTTTTCAAGGACGGCATGAGCGTGTTCGTGCGGCGCTGGGATTCGAACGAGTGGCTCGATACCGTGAAAGAAGACGTGCACGTCTGGCGCTTCGACCCCGAAGGACTTTGCGAACCGCTCTCCGTAAAATTGGCGCTCGATCAAAGCTGGTCGGCCGACACCTACGAACCCCTCACCGCCAGCATCCGCGACAGCGAAATCGAAGCCCGATGAAAGGCAATCAACCAATTCGGAAGTCCGGCTTCCTGCTGCTCGAGATGGTGCTCGCCCTCGCGGTCTTTGGCATGGCCGCGACCGGATTCACCGTGGCCCTCAACCGCATGGCGGCCACCGCGTCGCTGGCACAAAGCGAGTTGCGCATCACGCGCACCCTCGACAGCGCGCTTGAGGAAACCCTTTCACTGCCGGCGATCGAGGAAGGCTCCGATACGATCGAGGTCGGCGAAACCGGCGTCGAGCTCGAGACGGTCATCGAGCGCATTGAGGATCTGCTCAACGAAGACGGCCAACAACTGCAGGACATGTTCCGCATCCGCATCACGGCCAGGTGGTCCGAGAACGGTCAGTCACAGGAACGCAGCGCCGAGACTTGGCGCTACGGCATGATGTACCAACCATGAAAATTTCACCGCCAGCACGCACGCGCCGTGGCTTCACCTTGCTTGAGGTGGTGGTCGCCGTCGGTTTGTTGAGCCTGATCGTTGGCATGGTGGTCGGCATCGCGCGCACTTCTCTTTCGCTCGGCAAAACGATTGTCGAAACCCAGAACGAGGAAATGCGCCAGCAGGTGTTTTTCGAGTTCATCGGCCAACGCTTTTCATCGCTGCCCGGCAACGCGCGCCTCGACTTGCAGGTCGACGACAAGGGCTCGCACTACCTCTCGGATCTCACTTTGCAAAATGTCCCGCTCGGCTTCAACTGGTCCGGCGGTGAACGCATTGCCAAGGCGGTTCAACTTTCCACCGTCAAGCGCCGCAGCGGCTTCCTCGACATCGTGCTGCGCTATTACGAAAACGAGATTCTCGAAAACTCCGAGCAAAGCACAATGAGCGCGCTCAAGGAAGAGCCCTTCGCCGAAGTCGTTTTGCTCGAGGACGTTGCTTACTTCGAATGGCGCGTACTCGACGGCCGTTCGATGGAATGGCAATTCGATTGGGAAAGCCAAGGCCGCCTTCCTTTGCAAATCGAGCTCACGATGGCAACGGGCGCAAAGGGCGAGGAAATCCGCCAGGTTTTTTGGATTCCACCACGCCTCAACCCGGAAGTGGTGATGCGCCAAATGACCCAAGGCGCGGATCAAAATCAAAACCCGAACCTCCGAATTCCCGGCGGCGAAAACAACGGCGATGAATCGGGGAACCCACCCGAACTGGAAATCAACCCCGGCGAAGAAAACCCGCTCGAGCAATGACCTCACCTCACAACATTTCCCGACATCGTATTCGTCGTGGCATGGCCTTGCTCGCGGTGATCTGGCTCATCGCGATTCTCGGTCTCGCCTCGATGGCGGCGCTGCGCGTGATCTCGTTCGACATGGAACTCGCCTCTTCAAAAATCCACGGTTCGCGTGCACGACAGGTGGCGGAAAAAGGCATCGCCATCGCCTGCAACCCGGTCGTCAAACGCAGCGATCCGATCCTGAGTCAGCTCAATGAAAATGGCGGCGAGGGATTTGAGGTCAAAATGAGCTCCGAAGGTGCGCGCTTCAACATCAACGCGATCGTCCTTCAGGAGGACAAAGCTTTGCTGCGCGAAATTTTCACCGATTGGGGCCTCAGTCTCGACGATGCGATGGCCACCGCCGACGCGCTCTGCGATTGGGTCGACCCCGATGACAACGTCGCTCTCAATGGGGCTGAGGTGAAGGATTACGAAAAAGAGGGCCGAATCAATCAGCCCTTCAATCGTCCCTTTTATGACCTTTCCGAGGTTCGCCTCGTGCGCGGCATGGATCTGGTCGAAGCGGTCCGTCCCGACTGGCGCGAATGGTTCACGGTCTGGAGCGGGGGAGCCCTCGATCTCAACGAGGCCGCCGCCGAGCTGATCGCCGCCGCCGCCGAGTGCGATCCCAGCCAGGCGCAAATCATTCCGGAGACAGTTTGTGGACCCGACGGCATTCGTGACACGGATGATGATCAGCCTTTCCCCAACGCCGCCGCCGCTCTCCAGCTTCTCGGCATCGACTCGAGCGCCCGACCCGACATCGTCCGCCGTTTCACGGTCAACGACGCCACCACCCACATCGAGAGCCTCGGCCAAGCCGACGGCAGTAAACGAAAAATCAGCGTGATTGTTCGCAATCGAACTGGCAAGGTGGCCCTCCTCCAACGCAACGAAGAAATTATCCCGTGAGCAAACCGACCGAACATGTGCTGCTGATCCCTGGCGAAGAGGCTTGGGAAGTTTGGTCTGCCACGGGCGAGGCCGGCTACGAGAAGCGCGAGGCGACGGCAACGACACTGGCTTCGGAGCTTGCCAGTTTGCCGCCGGGCGAGCTGACGATGTTTTTCCCGGTCAAGTCGCTCACGGCGGTTCCGATGCGGGTGAGCACCGACGACGAATCGTTGTTTGCCGATCTCGCCGCCTTGCATGCCGAGCGTCTCGGCCTGCGGCCCGATCCGATGGCAGGCCAGCTCACCGATGTGTTTGAAATTGTCCGCGAAGCGGAAAACACGGCCCTGCTTTCGGTTTTTCTCAAATCGCCCGGCGATGAGGAGCTTCCACCACGCTCGCCCAACGGTTTTGACATCTCGCCGCGGGCCTTTCATGTCGAGGGCGACTCTTTGGCGCTTTGGAAGGAATTCGGCCGATGGGTCTTCGCGATCTACCATCAAGGCAAACTCGCCTACTTCCAGGCGACCTCGGTCGATGCCCGCCTGCCGGATGCTTCGCTCGCCCGGGAAATTCGCCTCTCTCTCGCCCAGCTATCGATGCAGGGTCTCGATGCGGCACCGGTCCGCGCGAAAATTTGGGCCTCGCTCGAGCGTGCCGATGCCGAATCCTTCGCTCAAGCGCTTGGTCTGCCGACGACGGCCGAACCCCGCCCGCTGCCTGTTCTACCCACCCCGCTCAGCAAGCTCCTCCCTGCCGATGTCCGCGCCGCCCGCCGCGACGCGCAACGCCGCCATGCCATCACCCTCGCCGCCGCCGCCGCCGCATTGGTTTACCTCGGCCTGATCGGCTGGTTTCTCATCGGCCTTTGGCAGACCTCCTCTCAAATCCGCAAGTTGAACGCCCAAGCTGCGGAAGCCGCGCCCGACATCGATGCCTACACGCTCCACGCCGCCAAATGGGACGAGCTGGCCCACGCCGTCGACCGCACCCACGCGCCCGTCGACATCCTCAACCGCATCGCCTCGTGCATCCCGCCCAACAGCGGACTTCGCCTCAAGACCGCCGACATCAGCGCGACGGAAATCAAGCTCATGGGCGAGGCTCCGCAGATCCAAGCCGTCAACAACTTCAGTCTCGCCCTCACCAAACACAACGAGCTCGCCCAATTTTCCTGGCAAACCCCTCAGCCCAACCAGTCGAATCGCGGCTGGGAATTTGTCTTCACCGGTGAGCTGCCGACCGAAGAAACCCAGGAATAAGCGACAATTTGCCGCCTCTGTGGCATTGTCCACTTGGCACCTACCGAATCCCTCTCCCGATGTCTCCCCGCGAACGAAATCTGCTGCTCTTCTTTGCCGCCGCGGGCTTTCTTGTGCTCAATTTGCTCGGCTTCGGGTTCATCAAATCCAAACGCGCCGACCTCGACCGCAAGCTCGCCGTCGCCGAGCAAAATCTCGCGACTGCCGAGTCGTTTCAGGCGAATGCCGAGGAGGTCGCCGATGAAATGCAGTGGCTCACCGAGCATGAACCCGCGGCTCTGGCCAGCCAGGACGCGCTCACCGAGCTCCAACAGTTTTGCGAATCCGAAGCCCAGAATGCCGGCCTCACGATCAAAACTCAAAAACCCCTCGACGCCGATCAAACCGAGGGCCACCACTACTACCGCGCCAAAATGCAGCTCAATTTAACCGGCCGCGAGGAGGCGCTTTACCGCTGGCTTGATCAAATCAACGACCCCGCCCAACTGCGCGCTACCACCCAACTGCTTCTCAAGCCCGACCCCAAGGACGACACGCTCATTGACTGCACGGCCACCGTCGACCAATGGTTTGTGCCCGCCACCGAGTGAACCTCACCGATTTTCCATGCTGCTGAAGATTCCATCGCTGCTCCTTCTGCCCGCCTTGACCGCGGTGCTGCATGCGGGCGTGCCGCAGAAGTTGCCATTGAGCAACTACAGCAGGCTTTGGACGAATTCGCCCTTCACCTCGAAGCCGCCGACCTTTGGCAGCGGGCCGATTGCCAATCCGCTCGATGATTACGCGCTGCTCGGAGTCTCGCCCATCGGCAAGGGCCACCGGGTCACGCTCATCAACAAAAAGCAACCGGATCAACGCATCACCGTCGAAACAGGCAAGACCTCCGCCGACGGATTTTCAATCATCAAGGTCAACCGCAAAGCCGGCCAACCTCTGGAAACCACGGTCGAAATGGCCTCCGGCTCGATGCAAGGCACGGTGAGCTTCGATGAAAAACTTCTGACCATCGCCGCCCCGCCGCCCGTTGCGCCTGCGGCTCAAGCTCCCGGCCAAGCGCCACCGCAAATCCAAGGTCAAGCTCCGGCCCAAGCAACGCCAGTACAACCCCGCCCGCGCGTGGTCCCGCCGCCTGCTCCCAGCAGCCCAAACATCAACCCCGCCGCAGGTCAGATCCCCGGCCAACGCCCATCTAACATTAATGGCCGCCGCCGCTAAAAACCCCTTTTCCCCAACCGCCCCTCGTCCATGTCCCTCATCCGCATCATCGCCCTGATCCTTGCCGCGAGCTTCTGCCTGCCCGCGCAGGAACCCGTGCCGCCCGTGCCTGAGCCCGGCCAAGCCCCGCAACCGCCTCCGTCGGTTCCCGTGCGCGGCCGCCAAGGCCTGGTCCGCCCCAATCTCAATTCGCCCGCCAATGCCAATGAACCGGCCGCCGACGCGCCGAAGGCCGCCAGCGCGCCCGACCCGAAACCCGGCATTCCGCTCGGCGAAAACACGATCGTCGAAGACATTGTCGAACCCAAGCTCAGCGGCAACGCCCTCGCCGGCCTCTACCGCAAATACACCGGCCGCCGCGTGATTGTTTCCAAGGCCGCTGCTGATGCGGAATTTTCCTTCATCCAGGAAGCCAGCCCGGAAGACCCGCTCACTTTCGACAAAGCTGCCGAGCTTCTGCGCAAGGCCGCGACGATCGAAAACTTCGTCTTCGTGCCCGATGCTCAGGATCCGAATCTCGATGTGCTCACCCTCGCCACCGGCGGACTCCGCCCGACCGGCCGCGGCGTCGATGTCTACAACGAAAATGATCCGCTGCCCGACGGCGATGCGGTCATCTCGTATGTGATGACCCTGAGTTACATCAAGCCCGCCGAAGCGGTGAACACGTTCACTCAGATCATCGGCCAGTTCGGCGCCTTTGGCTCGATCGCCGCCGTGCCCAACGCCTCGGCCGTCGTCATCACCGAAAACACCTCGCTCATCCGCAAGCTGATCGACCTCAAAAAGGAAATCGACAAGCCAGGCTCGGTGCAGGCCACCCGTTTCATCAAAGTGCAATACGCCGATGTCACGGAAATCGCCGAGACGATTTCCACACTCCTGAGCGCCCAGCAGGAAAGCCAAAAAACCGCTGGCGTTCAACGTGCCGGTGCCGCCGGTGCAGCTCCCGCCGCCAACGGAGCGCCTCCACAAACCGGGGCCCCAGGTGCCGCAACTGCTGGCGAGGACACGCCCGTGCAAATCGTGCCCGACCCCCG
>CAYQRP010000068.1:0-6198 GCA_964419815.1 uncultured Luteolibacter sp.
CAGTGCCATCGGGAATCACATTCGCGGCCCCGAGTCGCAGCGTGCCCGCGCTGATGGTGGTGTCGCCGATGTAAGTGTTATTTCCCGAGAGCACCAAGGTGGAAGTCGTGCTGCTCTGCGTGATGCCGGTGACATTTGCACCAATGGGGGCACTGATGGTCGTGTCGCCGGTGGCGCTGCCTTGCAAGGTGATGGTTCCCGTGTGGTTGATGCTGGTGCCGCTGATCGTGATGGTGTTGGCCGCAAGCCCGTTGTTGTTGAGCAAGAGATTGCCGGTGCCGGTCACACCACCGGTGAGATTCGATACCGCCTTGGTGCTTCCACTGATCGTGTTATTGAAGGTCTGAAAGGTGAGATTTCCATTCAAGGTGATTCCCCCTGACATCGTGAAACCCGAGCCAGCTCCGTTGGCACCGATGACGACTGAGCCGCTATCGGGAGCATTGATGAAAAATCGATTTGCATTGTTCTGTCCCGTGATGAAGGTCGCACCGCTCGAGCCAACACCACCCATGGTTACCGTGCCCGAGCCAAGCGTGGTTTGCGTGGCGGCGCTTTCCAGCGTGCCGTTCTTGATGGTGACTCCACCACCGAAGGTGTTCGCGCCTCTCAGAATGAGCTGACCGGTGCCGGACTTGACCAAGCTACCGCTGGGGCCGCTGAGGATTCCCGACAGGGTGACGGCACCCGATGCTCCAGAACCACCGCCAACCTGGACATTCAGGCTACCGCCCAAAGTTTGGGCGCTGGCCAGGGTGAACGCTTGCGTGGCCACATCGTCACTATTGAAAGTCACGGTACCCGAGGACGGCAGGGTGACATTGCTGAGAGTCGCTGCCAGACGCTGGGCCAAATTCGCGCCAGAATTGAGCGTGATGCTTTGACCGTATGCGGGATTACCGCTGGTATTCAGGATGAAGGAGGCACCGTTGTTGACCGTCAATGCGGTGTTGGGCGAAAACGCGTTGACACTGGAAATAAAGAGACGGCCTTGGCTGATAGTGGTCGCCCCGCTGTAGGTGTTGCTTCCGCTCAGAATGACATCGGTGTTTCCGATCTTGGTCAGGGCCAGCGTGCCGGCGGTATTTTTGAGGGAACCGGCAAAAGTGCCGCCAGCGTTGGCGCCTACGGTCAGGATGGCGGTGGTACCCGACAGGGTGGTATCGACCGTGCCCGAGCCTATCAATGCATTGATGCTTTCCGATTTGCCGTTGAGATCGAGGGTGCCATTGATCGTGACATTGCCAGCACCCGCGCCATCCGGCAGCTTATTCGAGGAGCCAAGCTTGAGCGTCGCGCCAGAAGCTACCGTGACCGATGCAGAACCAGAGATCGAGTAGTTGCCCTGCAGCGTATAGGTGCCGCTGTTGAATGCCACCGAAAGAGGGCTCACATTTGTTCCCGTGATGTTCACGGTTTTGTTGCTGGCGGTATCGTCGAAGATCACTGCGAGGCCATTCGCGTAATCGCTTGTGCTGCCGTCTTTGATCCAGTTCTTTGAACCAGTGATGGTGGCGGTGCTCCACTCGCTGCCTGCAGCGCCGGTCCACTTGAAAAAACTCGAAACAACGAGCTGTACGGTCCCGTTAACGGTATCGTTTGCCAGCGCATAAAATTTGCCTGCGGGAGTGCTGCCAAGGGTATAGGCGCTAAAGCCCCTGTTCTGCAAAGTGCCGCTATAATCAATCAGCGTGTAGGTGCCGTTGGTGAGCGCGGCGCCGGTGATGTTGATGGTGATAGATCCGGCCGCGCCGTTGTTGGTGACGCTATCAATGCCGTTGACTGTAAGACTGTAGCCGGCGGCGACATTGAAACTAAGCGTGCCCGTGTTGTTGAAGGTGAGATTGGGGACGGTGCTGGAGCTGGAGCTGAGGGCTAGTCCTGCCCCGTTGGCGACAGTGAGCGAACTGGAGCTTGATACGGCATCCACTTTGCCGAGGTCCAAGGTGCCGGCATTCACGACAGTCGCGCCGGTATAGGTGTTGGCGCCTGTGCCGGAAAGGGTCAGCGTGCCCGCGCCGGTCTTGATGAGGTTGCCATTGGTTGAAGCGTCATCCGAAAGAATGCCCGAGAGCGTGATATTCTTGGAAACGGCGCCGCTGGTAGCCGCTTGAAAGGCGGGGCCGCCGCCGGTGGCACCCAGCTTCATGTCGAGGGAGGACTCCCAGTTGTCGGATGCGCCGATAGTGCCGCCTTGCAGCTGGATATCGACAGTAAGATCGCTGGCAGCGGAACCGCGGGTGATACCTTGAGCGCCGACATATAGGACACCGCCGCTGAGTTGCAGCTCAGCCAATGAGGAGGGATCATAAGTGCCGGAATCGCCACCAAACTGGATGCCGTTGGCCGTCACCGTACCGCCGGACTGGGTCATGCTGGCGGTGTAGCCGAAACCGGAACCGGCCTTGAAAAAATAAATCTTGTTGTCGGTTTTACCCGTACCAACGGTCGCTGCGCCACCGGTCACATTGAGCCTGCCGTTGGAAACGCTGTCGTAGGCAATAAGGAGCTCGCCGGCCATGCCAACAGCGTTCCCTACATTCAAATTGGCGGCGCCCGTCACATTCAATGTGTTCGAATAAGCCGTGTTGCCCGCGCCGCGACCGATCGCCAGGAATGAATTGGTGTTGGCAGTGCCGCTGGCGTTGGCATTGATGATTGCGCTACCGGACATGGTGTAGCTCACGCTCCGGCCGGCAGCGTAGCCGATGAAATGCCCGTCGCCTGCGGTAGGCAAATTCATGGTGAAGGTGCCGCCGCTCTGGTTGAAGGTGGCGGCATTCACGCTGCCCACATTGGCGGCGTAAGTGCCCGCAGTCATGTTGATGGTGCCGGCGCCGGCGAATCGGTATTGGGAATTGCTCGCGCCGCCGCCCAGATTCAAAACAGCACCTGCGTCCGCGGTTAAGGTGGCCCGCTGGTTGTTTTGATAGGTGATGGCAGAGTTGATGGTCGCGGTCTTGCCGGCCGCGACGCTTACGGAAACATTGTTCGCGCCATCGTGCAGCAAAAGCGAAGTGCCCGATAGCGTGTAACCGCTGTTGACGAAGCTGAGCCCGCCACCGGCCTGAACCGTTCCCGAGAGCGTCACCGCGTAAGTGCCGTCGGTGCCCGCACCAAAGGTGGCGGAGTCGAGGTTGCTATTGCTCCACTTCTGATTGTTGCTGCCGTTGCTTGCATTGTGCCAGTTTCCCCCTCCATCCGCCCATGTGCCGCCGCCATCCTGGGCACCACCCGTGCCGGTATTTGCATCCCAGGTCAGCGGATAGGACTGACGCGTGAAATTCCTGTCCTGCAAGCTGGGCCCAATCGTCACCGGGTTGGAGAAACCATCCGGAATACCCGACGAAGCGGTGAGCGTGTAGGTGCCTGCCGATAGACCTGTGATGATGTAGCGCCCGGTCGCATCCGATGTGCCTTTCAAAGCCGTGGGAGAGGCCGTCACCACAACCCCTTGCAGAGGATCGCCCTGAAGCGTCCTCACCATGCCTTCGATGAAAAAGCCCGTCCCGCCAACCTGAACCACATAATCAACCGTGGTGCTGAGGCCTTTCATGTCGGACACCGTGCATTGCACGACATAGGTGCCAGCTGCGGGCCAGCTCTTACTGGCGACGGCGCTATTGGCGTCGGGGGTGGTGGAACTATTTGTTCCATTGCCCCAATCCCAGAAGTAAGCGAGCGTGTCGCCGTTCGGATCGCTTGCGGTGCAGGTGAAGGTGACGCTGCCATTGACCGCTGGATTGGCATTGGTGGCGCTGATGCTAGCGGTTGGCGAGGCGTTGCCGGCTACAGTGCCGCGGGTGACGGTCACATCAATCCAGTTGACGCCATCCGCATCCGTGCCCCTACCCACCGGAGTGATGTGAATCCCTGCCGCCGTATCGGAGAAGGTCTTGCCGATCGGCAAAATCGCATCCTTTTTGTCAAAAGTATCCGGCGTCATGTCGAGCAAGAGCGGTTGCTGTCGGCTGCCGTTATTGATGTTCGCCCAGTTCACCAGCACCCCGTCCCGCATGCCGTAGTTCGTGCCGTATATCTGACGGTGCTCGATCCAGTAATCACTCGTGCTGTTGGCGCGGTCTACAACCAGCGACCGCTTGCTTCCATCCGGCTGCACCTTATCCATCGCGCGGATGCGCGTGGTGGTCGTGCCGTTGGTCGTGATTTTCACCAGATCCGCAGCGGGGATCCAGTCGAGGTATTCCTTGTGGTTCGCGCTGAAATGCCTTGAGGCAGTCGTCGTAGAACTAACGCCCATGATGTCGAATTCGTTTCCGTATTCCCAGATCGAACCCTGGCCGATGACGCTGCCATCGTCCGTATCCCAGGCGCCGGAATGGTATAGACCGAAATTGTGCCCCACCTCATGAGCGCAAGTTTTAAGATTCCACTGCTTGTTGTGCAGCCATGCTCCGCGTCCTCCCACGAAGGCCACGCCGGCTGAGCCTGAAACGACCGGCTGAGCCCCAGTGACCACCACCTCGTAGGTGTAATTGGTGTAATTGTAACCCGCCGCGGAAGCCGCGTTCCGTGCATCGGTTAGGATCCGACTGAAGTTATAAGAGGATGCATTGTTCGGCAACCGCAGGACTGGTGTGATCGCGGAACCCTGGCCGTTCAATGCGAAGGATGCCTTGTCATTCGACATGTCCTTGTAGACCGAGTTCATGTCGGCGATGAGGGTCTGCATTTGGGAATCTGTCGCGCTTCCTCCTTGATAATCGGGGAAATCGACGCGGATGATCAGCAAGGTTTTCTGACCTTCGGTCGCCGGGCTGTAGGCGATCACGCCGTCGAGATCGGAGGCCAAGGTGGCGGTGGCGCCGGATTGCTCTTCGCCTTCTGCCAGCAGCAGCGCTGCGACCGCTTGGGTTTCGTCGGGGTAGCGAATCACCTTGCCGCCGCCGAATGCGATGACCGGTCCATCCGACGCGTCCGTTTGCTCCTGTGATTCGCCGATCGATTGTCCCGCCTCAAGCCGAGCAGCGATCTCCGAGCGTTCGAGCACGCGGCCGGGAAATTCCGAAAGCGCCAGTTTGCCATCGAGCGCGATGCCGTGGATGGCAATGAAGTCGCAGGTCGGCATCGCGCCGCGGCGACCATAGGTGTAGGCATCAAACACCTGACCGTCCTGCAGCGTCACCTTGCGGTCGATCCGACAACCGCGCTCGCCTTCCAAGGTCGTCGCCATCACCGTCAGGTCACCGAAGGCATCAATCGGTTGCTCGAGCAGTTCGACAATTTCCTGTGGCAACTGCTGGCGCACGGCATGAGGCACGGCGAACTCCAAAGCACGCTGCGGGTTTTTTTCAATCAGGCGCAGCAACTCATGGCGGCGTTGCTGTGCAAGCTGAATGCCACGCTGCAATCCCTCCCCTGCTCTTGCGGCGGGCTGATCCTCGGTCCAGCGGCGGAAATCCTCAAACGCCATTTCCTGCGCGGGCTGCTGCCAGCGAAGGTCCGTCCGCAGGGGCAACTTCACATCGGCAAGATCCGCCAAAGGGTCTCTCGCTTTGCGCGCCACCGGCGGCGGACGGAATCCCATGGGGGCCTCGTCGGCCAATCCCCGCACCGGCTTGGACTGCGCCAAGGCCTTGTGCGCCGATTTCGATCCGCCCTCAGGCGAATCCTCCGAGCGCCAAACCAACAGCACCGCGATCAGGCAGACCAGCAGCGCGGGCAAGATGGCATGAAGGCGTTTCATAAGAGATACTTAAACCTGAAATGGCCGAAAAACCAAACTCAAAACACGCTCGTTTCGGCGCTTTTGAACTACGCTGACAAATCGCCTTGGCCGCGTGTGCTTGATGACATTTTTCGCTAGACCATGATCCGATCATCGAACGGCTTCGACCCGCAGGAATCCTTTGCCGGAAGTGGTACTCAAAGTAGCCTCGTACTGGGTGTATCCCTCCGGCAAGCCCGTGGGCTGAGGATTACTGGCGGTCGGTGTCACTTCGACGCCACTCTCGAACGGCGCGGAAAGGTCGGTGAATGATTTCACGGTGTAGGTCACACCCGAGTCGCGCTGGAGGTAGACCAATTTGATGCTTCCCGGCTCTTTCACCGTGGTGGTTTGCTGGCTCGAGCCGCTGCTGGGATCCGTTCCAAACGCAAACTCCGCGTCATTGGATTGACCATCGCCATCAGGGTCGGCCGTGCCAAGCGCGTCATCACCGGTCAGCCCGAAGCTCG
>CAYQRP010000069.1:0-6096 GCA_964419815.1 uncultured Luteolibacter sp.
GTGATGCCGAGCTTCTGGTTGATCTTGTAACGACCCACGCGGGTGAGGTCGTATTTCTTTGCGTCGAAGAACAAGCGCTTGAGCAGCGCGCGCGCATTGGCGGCGGTCGGCGGATCACCGGGGCGCAGCTTGCGGTAAATGTCCTTGAGCGCGGATTCCTCGTCTTTGGCGGGATCCTTGCGCAGCGACTTGAGAAGGATTTCGTCCTCGCGTCCGTCGATCACCTCGACGCTGCTGTGGCCGAGACCGATCAGCTGACGCACGAGACCGATGGTGAGCGGCTCGTAGGCCTTGGCGACGACGAGTTCACCATCGAGGATATCCTCGAAGGGCACTTTGTGGCCGAGCTCGCCCTCGTCCATCTTGTCGCTGAGCTTGAGGTTTTCGAGCGTGTAGAAATGGCTGACGATGTCGCGGTCGGTCGGATAGCCGAGGACGCGCAGGAAAGTGGTCGCCAGGAACTTGCGGCGACGACGGCGGCGGTCGAGGTAAACGTAAAGCAGATCGTTGGTGTCGAACTGCACTTCAAGCCATGATCCGCGATCGGGGATGATGCGGAACGAGTGGAGCAGCTTGCCGTTGAGGTGCTGCGAGGTCTCGAAGCAGATGCCGGGCGAGCGGTGAAGTTGGGAAACGATGACGCGCTCGGCGCCGTTGATGATGAAGGTACCGCGGCGGGTCATCATCGGCAGCTCGCCCATGTAGACGCGCTCCTTTTTGTTGCCGGTCTCGTCCTTGAGCTTGAAGGTCACATAGAGTGCAGCGCTGAAACTCTCGCCGTTGCGCAGCGAGTCGAGCGAGGTGATCTTCGGGTCCTCGATGTCATAGGAAACGAAGTCGAGCTCGATCGCCTCGTCGTAGCTCTTGATCGGAAACACTTCGCGGAAGACCGCCTGAAGGCCGGTGTCGGTGCGTTCGCTCGGGGTCACTTCCTTTTGCAGGAATTCGTCATACGAGCGGCTTTGGACCTCGATGAGATTGGGAGGTTCGATTACCTCTTCAAATTTTCCGAAATAGAGACGGTCGGCCATGGCTGTGTGTTGGGGGTTCGGATGACAAGTTGAGCCCGAGCCGCGAACGGTCTCAGGCAGTTGGAGTTCAGTTGAGTGGAGAGTGGATCGAAATCGGCGCGAAAGCCCAGGTTGGCATTGGAGTCTCGCGTCGGTTCCGTTGAGGGAAAGTTCCCGGAGCGGAGTGGTTCCGCCCCGGGAAAAATCCGTGTTTGATTACTTGAGTTCGACCTTGGCGCCGGCTTCTTCGAGCTTCTTCTTGGCAGCTTCCGCAGCATCCTTGGCAGCGCCTTCGAGGATTTTTGCGGGGGTGCTTTCGACGAGCTTCTTCGCATCGGCGAGACCAAGTCCGGGGGCCACTTCGCGCACCGCTTTGATGACGGCGATCTTGTTGGCTCCGGCGTCGGTGACGACGACATCGAAGTCGGTCTTCTCTTCGGCGGCCTCGGCAGGTCCGGCAGCAGGTCCGGCCACCATGGCAACCGGTGCGGCGGCGGAAACGCCCCAGGTTTCTTCGAGTTTCTTAACGAGGTCGACAGCTTCCAGAACGGTGAGCTTGCCGAGTTCTTCTACGAGTGTGTCTATGTTTGCCATTTTGTTTGTTTCTCCAGTTCGGTATCGTCGCCCCCGAAGCCTTCGGGGATTTCAGTGCGGCGGCCGCCGCTCCGACGAGGAACCATTGTGTGTTCGGGCGGCGGCGGGAGTCGCCAGCGCCTTCTGTTCAGATTGTTTGTTATTCGGCGGCAGCAGGTTCTTCGGTGGGTGCAGCCGCAGGCGCTTCGGCGCTTGCCGCTGCGGGTTCGGACGAAGGAGTGCTGTCTCCATCGGGATTGTATTTTGCCTGAACCACGCGAGCGATGCGCGAGGCTGGCTCGAGGATCGTGCCGAGCAGTTGCGAGAGAACCGACTCACGCGACGGAATGTCGGCGATGGCCTTGAGTTTCTCGCCGTCGAGCACGGCATTGCCGAGAAGACCGATTTTCATCTCGGGCTTCTTGAATTCCTTTTCAAAGTTCTTGATCGCCTTGGCGGCGGCAAAGACTTCGCTTTCGCCCATGACGAAGGCCGTTTGACCCACGAGGTCGTTGCCGATGTCGGGCAGACCTGCTTCGGCGAGCGCCTTGCGCATGTAGCTGTTCTTGGCAACCGTGCAACGGGCACCGCCTGCGTCGAGGCGGTTGCGAAGCTCGGTGAACTGCTGAACGGTGAGGCCGGTGTAATCGATGACGATCAGGTATGGCGATGCGTTGACGCGATCCAGCAGGCTGTCGATGATGATTTTCTTATCAGGATTCATTTTCGTGTGGCGTTACCGGTTCAGGCCGAGGCTTTGGTGTAGGTGGAAGCTTCCAGCGGAATGCCGGGCAGCATCGAGGCGGCGAGGGTCACCGCTTGAATGTAGTTGCCTTTGGCGGAAGCGGGTTTGGCGCGCACCACGCTATCAACGAAAGCGCGGGCGTTTTCCTCGAGTTGCTGCGGTTCGAATCCGGCCTTGCCGATCGAGCCCGAAACATTGCCATTCTTGTCGAGTTTGAAGTCGATGCGGCCGGCCTTCACTTCGCGTACCGCTTTGGCGGTGTCGTCGGTGACGGTACCGGTCTTCGGGTTCGGCATGAGGCCGCGGGGACCGAGCACGCGGGCAATCTTGCGGACTTCGGTCATCGCATCGGGAGTGGCGATCGCGGAGTCGAAATCGGTGAAACCGTCGAGCACCTTCTTGATGAGGTCATCGTAGCCGACGTGTTCCGCACCGGCAGCCTTCGCGGCTTCGGCGGCGGCGCCTTGGGCGAAGACGGCGACGCGGACGTTCTTACCGGTGCCGTGCGGGAGGGAAACCGAGCCGCGGACCATCTGGTCGCTCTTGCGCGGATCCACACCGAGGCGGAACGAGAGCGTGACGGTCGGCGTGAATTTCGGTGCCGGGAATTGTTTCACCGTGCTGATCGCATCGGTGAGCGAGTAGGACTTGCCGGCCTGGACGAGGGCGGCTGCCTGTTTGTATCGTTTGCTGCGTTGTTTGGCCATTGTTCTGGGGGTTGGCAGTTCGATCGGATCCCGCATTGACGGGACCCTCCTGCGGGTGCCGTCGCCTCCCTTGCAGGAAACGGCGGCGGAGATTTTTTACATGCCTTCGATTTCGAGACCCATTTGACGGGCGGTGCCGGCAAGGATGCGGGCGGCGGCCTCGGGGTCCTTGGTGTTGAGGTCGGGCATTTTGATTTTCACCACGTCCATGAGCTGGGCTTTGGTGATTTTGCCGACCTTGGTTTTGTTGGCTTCCTTCGATCCCGAAGCGAGACCGGCAGCTTTCTTGAGCAGGTTGCCGGCGGGCGGACGCTTGGTGACGAAGGTGAAGGACTTGTCTTTGTAGACCGAGATCACGACCGGAAGGACATCGCCCGACTGGCTTTGGGTGGCGGCGTTGAACTCTTTGCAGAAGGCCATGATGTTGACGCCTGCCTGACCGAGTGCGGGACCGACCGGCGGTGAGGGGTTGGCGGCGCCGGCGCTGATCTGGAGCTTGATGATTTTGGTTACTTCCTTGGCCATGGTGAGAGTAGGTTTGCTTTAGGGAGAGGGGTGAGTGGTTGGTTCGGGGTAGAGAGTCCAGAAAAATATCATTCGCGCTCGACTTGCCAGTACTCGAGCTCGACCGGGGTGCTGCGGCCGAAGATCGTGACCGACACGCGGAGCTTGCCGCGCTCGGGGTCGATTTCCTCGACGATGCCGCTTTGGTTCTGGAAAGGACCGTCGGCGACCTTGACGGTGTCGCCCACTTCGAAACTGATCGCCGGACGCACGCTTTCGCCGCGCTCCTTGATTTGCGAGAGCATCGCATCGACCTCACGCTGGCGCATCGGCGCCGGGCGGTCTTTGGTGCCGGCAAAGCCGATCACGCCCTCGGTTTCCTTGATGAAGAACCAGGTCTTTTCGACGAGCTGGCCATCCTCGGTGGTGAGGTTCATGTTGACGATGATGTAGCCGGGGAAAAACTTCTTGCGGGTTTCGGTTTTTTTGCCGCCGCGGACTTCCGAGACCATTTCGGTAGGAACCAAGACCTCGCGAATGGCGTCGCCCATGTCTTCGGCTTGGGCGTTGCGGAGGATGCGATCGCGCACCTTGCCCTCCTGGCCGGAGAGCACCTGGACGACATACCACTGGTCGCGGAAGCTTTTGTTTTCGGACATGATGTGAGAGAAAATGAGGGGATCAGGCGACCGGGATCAGCGGCCGAGGTTGGTGAAAAATCCGACGATGAGGATGTGGACGAAGTCCCATGCTTGGACAAAGGCCGCCAGCAGGATCATGGCGATGAGCACCACGATGGTCGAATCGATGAGCTCCTTGTATTTTTTGAAGCCCTTGATTTTCGGGTCGGATTCCCAGGGCCAGCTGGCCTTGCGCAGTTCGCCTCTCACTTCGGAGATGAAGCCGGTGAGCGAGGCCCACTTCAGCACCATGGCGATAAGGGCGATGGCCAGCACGGTGTAGACGATGCCGGAGGAAATCCAGCTGCCGCCAATTTTGAAGTGCTCGAGAAACTGCATGAAATGATGGGAAGGTCGGGGGATTCGGTGGAATGGCACGGCAGGAGGGACTCGAACCCCCAACACTCGGTTTTGGAGACCGATGCTCTACCAATTGAACTACTGCCGTTTTGAGGCGAATCGGGGGCACTCCGTTTTTAGCGAAGTGCCCCGGGATTCGTGGGGGCCGGCCCGCCGCTCCGGGGAGGGAGCGGGAACCGGTATTTCCGAAGGGTGCTTATTTGAGGATCTCACCCACGCGGCCGGCGCCGACGGTGCGGCCACCTTCGCGGATGGCGAAACGCATGGTCGGTTCCATGGCGATCGGAGTGATGAGCTCGACCTCAAGGTTCACATTATCACCTGGCATCACCATTTCAACTCCGTCGGGGAGCTTGATGCTGCCGGTGACGTCGGTGGTGCGGAAGTAGAACTGCGGACGGTAGTTCGAGAAGAACGGGGTGTGACGGCCGCCTTCTTCCTTCGAGAGAACGTAGATCTCCGACTTGAAGTTGGTGTGGCCCTTCACGGTACCGGGCTTGGCGATGACCTGGCCGCGCTCGACATCGGTCTTCTTGAGACCGCGGAGGAGGAGACCCACGTTGTCGCCGGCACGACCTTCGTCGAGCAGCTTGCGGAACATTTCGATGTCGGTGACGGTGGTCTTCTGGGTATCGCGGATACCGACGATTTCCACTTCTTCCATCTTCTTGACGATACCGCGTTCGACACGGCCGGTGCAGACGGTACCACGACCTTCGATCGAGAACACGTCTTCGATCGGCATGAGGAAGGTCTTGTCGATCGGGCGCTCAGGCTCGGGGATGTAGGAATCCACGGCGTCCATGAGCTTCATGATGTTTTCCTTCTGGGCGGCGTCGCCGTCGAGGGCGGCCTTGGCCGAGCCCTTGACGATCGGGATGTCGTCGCCTGGGAATTCGTAGGAGGAAAGAAGGTCGCGCACTTCCATTTCAACGAGGTCGAGCAGCTCGGCGTCGTCGACGAGGTCCACCTTGTTCATGAAGACCACGAGGGCGGGAACACCGACCTGGCGGGCAAGAAGGATGTGCTCACGGGTTTGCGGCATTGGGCCGTCGGCGGCGGAAACCACGAGGATCGCACCGTCCATCTGGGCGGCGCCGGTGATCATGTTTTTCACGTAGTCGGCGTGACCGGGGCAGTCCACGTGTGCGTAGTGGCGCTTGGCGGTTTCGTACTCGACGTGTGCGGTGTTGATCGTGATGCCGCGCTCGCGTTCTTCGGGAGCAGCGTCGATGTCCGCATAGTTTTTGGCCTGGGCCATGCCCTTCTCGGCGAGCGTGTTGGTGATCGCGGCGGTGAGGGTGGTTTTGCCGTGGTCAACGTGGCCGATGGTGCCGATGTTGACGTGGGGCTTGTTGCGCTGGAATGCTTCTTTTGCCATGGTGTTGTTGTTTTTCTTGAGATGATTTCGTGATCGCCCTGGAGCTCGCGGGGGGAATTGAACCCCCGACCTCATCCTTACCAAGGATGCGCTCTACCCCTGAGCTACGCGAGCGATGTTGATGCCGGCTTCCTTG
>CAYQRP010000070.1:0-6006 GCA_964419815.1 uncultured Luteolibacter sp.
GTCACGCTTCCGTCTTGTCGGAGAGGCGGGAATGGGCAAGATCTGGCGCGTGAAGTTGGCACCGTTGGGATTTTTTGATTCGGGAGTGGGGGGGCTTACCGTCGTGCGCGCGGTTCAGGACTTGCTGCCTTGCGAGGATATCCTGTACCTCGGCGACACGGCGCGTTTGCCGTACGGCTCGAAAAGTCCGGAGTCGATTCGTCGTTTTGCGCAAGAGGACGCAAAATTTTTGGTCGAGCGCGGGGTCAAGGCCATCGTCGTCGCCTGCAATACCGCCACGGCACATGCCCTGCCGATGCTGAGGGAAAATTTCGATCTGCCGGTGATCGGCGTCATCGAGGCTGGTGTTGAATCGGCGCTTAGTGATCCGACAGTCGGGCGGGTGGGGATCATTGCCACGCGTGGCACGGTCCGTTCGCATGCGTATCAGCATGCTCTGGCATTGAAGCGCACGGGTTTGATCATTCACGCGCAAGCTGCCCCGCTGCTGGTGCCGATCGTGGAAGAGGATTGGATTGATCATCCCGCCGCCGAACTCATTCTCAAAACCTATCTCGAGCCGCTGGTCGAGAAGGACATCGACACCCTGATGCTTGCCTGCACGCATTACCCCTTGCTGGTGCCGGTTTTGCGTCGACTTTTGCCCGAGAGGATCCGCTTGGTCGACAGTGCCACGACCTGTGCCGAGCATCTCAAGGGCGAATTGCAACGCCTCGATTTGCTCAACCCGCAGGAAAGTGATGGAGGGCTTGAAATTCACCTCACCGACCTGTCGGAGGAGTTTGAAACATTGGCGCGGCGTTTCCTGCGCAAGCCATCCGGGCGCATTCAGCGGGCGGTACTTGCCTGATTCTGGAAAATTATCGCTTGCCGACGGCTCGGGGTGGGGGCATATCGGGGGTGTACTTTTTGTTTGTTGCCCCTGCCGCTGTGGCGCAGGCCTGGTTTTCCTCGGGAAGACCGCTTGATGGGGTAAAATTGCCAGTTTTCTCAGGAAACATGGCTTTGGGTCTTGAATTGTTCAAATTTTTTTGAACAATTGCATAACGCTTTTTTCATCTGAAATACATCTGACGAGCTTCCATGAAATTGTTTGGCACAGACGGCATCCGCGGACGAGTGAACGAATTTCCGATCACGGCGGAGGTGGCATTGAGAACCGGCAAGGCGGTGGCGAATGTCCTGCGCTCGCCGGGGGCGAGCCGCAATCGGGTCTTGGTTGGCAAGGACACACGGATTTCCGGATACATGCTTGAGACGGCCCTGACCAGCGGCTTGGTGTCGATGGGCATGGATGTCTTCATGGTCGGGCCGTTGCCCACGCCGGCAGTCGCGCATTTGACCAAATCGATGGGCGCGGCGGCTGGGATCATGATCACTGCCTCGCACAATCCGTATGAGGACAACGGGCTGAAAATTTTCGGACCCGACGGCTACAAGCTTTCCGATGATCTTGAGGAGATGATCGAGCGTCACATTTTGGGCGATGTTGCCGAGGCTGCGCCTTTGCCGCCGCGTCAGATTGGCAAGGCGCATCGGATTGACGACGCGCGCGGGCGTTACATCGAGTTTGCCAAAAATGCGGTCGACAACATTTCACTGCACGGCCTCAAGATTGTCGTCGATTGCGGTCATGGTGCCGCGTATTTCATCGCGCCGCTGATTTTCAAAGAACTTGGTGCCGAGGTTTTCACCACCGGGATTCAGCCCGATGGACTCAACATCAATCACGGCTGTGGTGCCTTGCATCCGGAGAATGCCGGTGAGTTGGTGCGCAAGTTTGGTGCGGATCTTGGCGTTTCATTCGATGGAGATGCCGACCGGGTGATCTTTACTGATGCGAACGGACAGGTTGTGAGCGGCGATCGGGTCCTTGCCCTTTGTGCGATCAGCCTCAAGGAGCGAGGAAAATTGCGCAACGACACCTTGGTGGCGACGGTGATGAGCAACCTCGGTCTCAAGGAGGCGATGAAGCGCCATGGCATTCGCGTTGAGGCGACGGCGGTCGGCGACCGCAATGTCATCGAGTGCATGCGCAAGGGAGGTCATGCGTTCGGTGGAGAAAATTCGGGACATTTGATTTTTGGTGACTACGCCACGACCGGTGATGGCATCCTGAGCGCGTTGCAGGTGCTCTGCATGATGCGTGATCGCAACGCGACACTCGCGCAGTTGGCGGCGGTGATGGACGAGTATCCCTCGCAACTCCTCAACATGCCGGTGGCATCGAAGCCGCCGATTGGAACGCTTGGAAAACTCAACGAGCTGATGGACCGCGCGACCAGCGAGTTTGGCGATCACGGGCGACACCTGATTCGCTATTCGGGCACCGAGAACAAGATCCGCGTGCTGGTAGAACACAAAGATGCCGGCGAGTGTCGCGCATGGGTCGAAAAATTTTCATCGGTCATTCGCGAGGAAATCGGTTAGGTCATTTTCACATGGAGTTCGAAGCAAGCGATTGTCATCCGCTGACCCTTGGTCGGGCCATTGGCGATTTTCCCATTGGCAATCTTGCTCTGTCCGCGCACCAGCAACGGGCGGTAGGCTCGGCGGCGTTGGGCGTGCATCCGCATGCGTGGCTTGCAGCTAAAGACGTGGCACTGCTAGCTGACGGAAAACACGGCAGTTTGCTGGACGATTCGGGCGCGAAGATTGCCTGGAGGCTCGACGGCGCGGGCGATGCGGTCGTGGCGCGTGAATCGTTTCTCATCCGTTACCCTTGGGATTTTTTGCGTGCCAACGAAGCATGGGTCGGTTCGCTCGTTGAAAGCATCATCGATGGCGAAGTGCACCCTAGGGCGGTGATCGAGGGCCTGATCCATGTCGGTGAAGGAACGCGGATTCTGCCCGGAGTTTTTATCGAGGGAAATGTGGTGATCGGCCGCAACTGCAAGATTGGTCCGAACTGTTACATTCGCGGCAACACCAGCATCGGCGACGGTTGCCACATCGGTCAGTCGGTTGAGATCAAAAACACGATCGTGCTCGATCGAAGCAGCATTGGGCACTTGTCGTATGTCGGCGATTCGGTGCTTGGCCAAGGGGTCAACTTCGGTGCCGGCACCACCACTTCCAACCTGCGACACGACGGTTCGAATCATCGCTCGACGGTTGCCGGCAAGCTCATCGATACAGGACGCAGGAAATTTGGTGCGATCATTGGTGACGGCGTGCATACCGGCATCAACACCTCAATTTATCCCGGACGAAAAATGTGGCCGGGAACGACGACTTTGCCGGGTGCCATCGTACAGCGTGATGTTCATCCGCTTGCCTGAAATTTCAAAAAACAACCATTACTTCAAACATCATGTGTGGAATCGTCGGATACATTGGCAAGGCGGGAGCGCCCAAGGTGCTCATCAACGGACTGCGTCGGCTTGAGTACCGCGGTTATGATTCAGCGGGCCTTGCCGTCATGGATGGCGACCGCATCGCGGTGGCCAAGGCTCCGGGCAAAGTGGCGGCGTTGAAAGAGCGCGCGGTGGCCGACTGGCCGGCGGACAGATTCACGCGCGCCAACTCTGGTATTGCTCACACCCGCTGGGCAACCCACGGGCCGCCGACCGAGGTTAATGCGCATCCTCATCTCGACCACAGCGGCGAGATTGCCTTGGTGCACAATGGCATCATCGAAAACTACCGATCCCTGCGCGCGAGGCTTGAGGGCAAGGGTCATCATTTCGTTTCGGAAACCGACACCGAAGTTTTGTCCCACTTGATCGGCGAGTGTGACAAGGGCGATCTGTTCCAAGCCGTTTGCGATGCGCTGCATCAGGTGGAAGGAACCTTCGGCATCGCCGTGCTTTCGGCACGTGAGCCGGATCGCATCATCACCGCGCGGCGCGGAAGCCCGATTGTGATCGGTGTGGGCGATGGTGAAACCATCATCGCGTCGGACGCCTCGGCGATCGTAGCGCACACGCAGCGTGTGATTTATCTCGACGATGACGACATCGCGATTGTCACAGCGGATTCCGTCGATATCCGCGATCTCAACAATGTGCCTGTCACCCGTGAAATCGCCGAGCTTGGCATGGATGCTTCGGCGGCGGAGAAAGGTGGCTATGAGCATTTCATGCTCAAGGAGATTCACGAGCAGCCCGACTCTTTGGGCAACGCGATCCGCGGGCGGGTTGATATCAATCTTGGCAGTTCGGTGCTTGCGGGCATGGGTACTTCGGCGCGTGATTTGGCCGATCTCAACCGAGTGGTGATCGTCGGCTGCGGCACTTCGCTGCATGCCGGATTGGTGGGCGAATATGCCTTCGAGGATTTGGCCGACATCAATGCCGAGGTTCAGCAGGCCGCCGAATTCCGCTATCGCAATCCGATTGTCGGCAGTCGCGATCTGGTGGTGGCAATTTCCCAATCGGGCGAGACGGCCGACACATTGGCTGCCGTCCGCGAGGCCAAGCAGAAGGGTGCTTTTGTGATGAGCTTGTGCAATGTGGTGGGGTCGACGATTGCGCGTGAGACGGGCAGGGGAGTGTATTTGCATGCGGGCCCGGAAATATCCGTTGCCTCGACCAAGGCCTTCACCTGCCAGGTCGCGGTGTTGCTGATGATGGCGCTCAAGATCGGCCGTGGTCGTCGCTATTCGCGAGACGAGGGAATCCGATTGGCACGGGAAATTGAAATGATTCCGTCCTTGGTGCAAAGGGTCGTGGCGCAGGATGCGCAAATTGCCAAGGTCGCCGAATCCTATGCTCAGAATGAGCATGCGTTTTTCATCGGTCGTGGGCCAATGTACCCGGTGGCCCTGGAGGGAGCTTTAAAGCTCAAGGAAATTTCCTACATCCATGCCGAAGGGTACCATGCGGCGGAATTGAAGCACGGTCCGATCGCCTTGCTCGTCGATGGCACGCCGGTCGTGGCTTTGGCATGCGATATTCCGGGCAAGGACAAGGTCTTGGGCAACATCGAAGAATGCCGCGCGCGCGGAGCAAGAATCCTTGGCATTGTCACCGAAGGCGATCATGAGGCCGCCGAGTGCATGGACGACTTCATCACCATTCCGCGTGCCCATCCGCTGGTCGCAACGATTCCTGCGGTCGTGGCGCTGCAACTTTTCTCTTACCATGTTGCTCGTCTTCGCGGATGCGAGATCGATCAGCCGCGCAACTTGGCAAAGAGCGTGACGGTGGAGTGAAGAGCCGAAGAGTTTGAAGCAGCAGCTTCTTCTTTTGTGCTTTGTGATCCCTTATCGACTTGTGCGGACGATCTGGTTTTTTTCGTCCAACAAAAGATTGGTCGGCGTGACAGGGACTTCTGAAACGGCGAAGGCCATGATGGCCACGCGTTCGCCCTGCTTGATCAGGTGGGCGGCGCCGCCATTGATCATGATGTGACCCGTGCCGGGCTTACCGGCGAGGACGTAAGTTTCAAGTCTTGCACCGGTGGTGATCGAGGCTACCAGAACTTTTTCTCCAGCCCAAATGTCGGCGGCTTCCATCAGATCGCTTGGGATCTCGATGCTGCCTTCGTATTCGACATCGGAACCAGTGATCATGGCCCGATGCAATTTGGACTTCAGAACCTCGCGGAACATGGCGGAAGCAACAATCCCGAGGCGTCCGCGTCAAGTGGCAAGAGTCAGCGACACTGGCGAAGGGGTGATTTTTTGCCTGTTGGCATTCAAAATGAGTGCTCTTGGATGGGTGACCGCATTTTCTCCTAGCCCGCGGGCTTGGGAACGCTAGATTTTCGGCGTGATTCGGCAGTCATTCGACTGGCTGTGAACCGAGGCATCACCTGAAATTTTCCCATGAACCTGACACTCAAAGTTTGGCGGCAGTCCGGGCCCGAGGCCCAAGGCAAGATCGAGACCTACGATGCGCCCGGCATTCCAGCCGAGGCGTCGTTTCTTGAGATGCTCGACATCGTCAATGAGGGCCTGATCCAAAAGGGAGAGGAGCCGATTCATTTCGATCACGATTGCCGCGAAGGCATTTGCGGATCGTGCTCGCTTACGATCAACGGCATTCCTCACGGCAAGGAGCG
>CAYQRP010000071.1:0-6003 GCA_964419815.1 uncultured Luteolibacter sp.
TCGTAAAAGCCGAGTTTTTTCGCAGCGCGCGGTGTCACATCGAGGTGGCGTCCGGCGATGAAGGGTCCGCGGTCGTTGATGCGAATCTTGAGGGATTTGCCGTTTTCGAGGTTGGTGACTTTCACCAGACAGGGCAGGGGCAAAGTTTTGTGAGCTCCGGTGAGGTGCCACGGCATCACTTTTTCGCCGATCGAGGTGTTGCCGCGTCGGATGCCGAAGAAGGTCGATTCGTTGTACCAAGAGCAGGTGCCGGTTTCCTCAAACTTGAGTGCGGACTTCACGCTCATCGGTTGATACGACTCGCCGCGCACCGTGTAGGGTCTTGTCATGTAACCCTTGTAACCCGATGGACGCGAGCTGCATGAGCAGAGAAAAACCATCCATGCGATGCCGAAGATCTGAAGCGACCGTTGCATGGCGATGCGGTGGCTTCAGCGTTTTTTCTCGCGCACGACGGCAAGGCTTGCGGCGACTTGGTCCTTGAGCTTGAGGCCGGGTTTGAATTTCACGGTCGCGCGTGCGGGGATCTTGACGGTCTTGGTCGGCTGTTTGGGGTTGCGGCCGATTTTTGCCTTGGTTTCGCGAACCTGGAAGGTTCCGAAATTGCGCATCACCACCTGGTCACCATCAGCCAGCGAATCGGCGACGACGACGATGAGCCGTTGGATGACTTCCATCACGTCTTGTTGCGAGATCGAATGTCCTTCGGTACCGAGTTGCTCGGTGATCTTGATGGCCAGTTCTCGTTTGGTGATGGTGGGCATGGCGGTGAGGGTGGGCTTTTTGCGGCGGGCGCGGATTTTACAGATTGTAGAGGAGCTTGTCGCTACAAATATGCTGTGAAATTAGGGTTTTGCGGCTCTTCGTCTGGATAGAGCAATCCGAGTGCCATGTGTGGACCAAAGCTCCGAATCAAGGCTCATCCTCGGTCGGATGACCGCTTGCTGCTTGCCCGAGGACCTTGATGGTGGTGCGGAAATGAAGCTTTGCGGCCTTGCCGAGGGCTTCCGTGCCGTGGCGGGCGATCAGATCGCGGGCGGCCTTGACCACACTCTCGGATGCGCCAAGCGGAAGTTTCACGCCTGCGGCGGCGGAAGTTTTGTCCATCCAGTCGACAAAGCGTTCGCGCGCCAGGATCGATGCGGCGGCGACAGCGGTGTCGGATTCGCCTTTGGTGCGTTGGTCGAGTTGGATCGTGAGACCCTTTTCGCGCAGTGCGCGCTGGAGAACCTCGGGTCGGGCAAACTGGTCGCTGAGCGTGCGCGGGCAGTCGGGCCTTGCAGCGCAGAGTTTTTCGATCACCCGAGCGTGGCCCCATGCAAGCAGGCGGTTGAGGTTTTTGAAAGACGCGTGCATCTCGTTGTAGCGCTCGGGGCCGATGGACACGACCTCGTACACGCAGCCGGGAGTGGCGCGGATGATGTCGGCAAGCTTGCGGATGCGGTCGCTGCCGGTGATGCGTTTCGAATCCATGATGCCGGCGGCGATCAGGTGACGGGTGATGGCGGCATCGGTGTAGACGCCCGCAATGACGAGTGGTCCGAAGTAGTCGCCCTTGCCGCTTTCATCGATGCCGAAGTGCGGTGAAAAATGCTCGGGGTCGAGCACCTCTTCATAGCCGAGGCGTGCTTCTTTCAGGACCTCCGGCTCGAGAGTGAAGCGGACGAAGTCCTCGGTTTCCTTGCCTTGCACGAGTACCTTCGGCCCCTTTTCGTAGGCCGTGACATGGAGCTTTGCCTTGCGTGCGGAAAAGAGAGCGTGCTCCTTTTCGACAAACTCAAAGCCGTTTTGCTCCAACACATGGCGCAGGGTTTGTACCTGATCCATGGTCAGCGGTGCGGTGAAAGTGTTCACAGAACGGGATGCTTGACCGTTTCTATTGTCGGAATCAAGCCGCGAGGCGAGGCTCATGGCCTGCAGGCCGAGCTTCAGTATCCGATGAGGGCGATCAATTCCGAATCGCTGAGTTCTTCGACCTGCTCAATCGAGGTGATGAGGGATTCGATCTCCGTGATTTCTTCGGTTTCGTAGCCAAGCGCTGGATCAGCGGAAAGGGGGCTGATTTCCGGGTTTGGGAAAAATGCGATGGCCAGAGCGGTGAGGGTTGCGGCGGTGCCGAGACCGGTAATGGGGCCTGGGGCAAAAAGCTGTTTCCACCACGAAACTTTGTTCGGCGTGGTGCGGATGACTCGAAGGGTGTTGTCTGCAAAACGGGGGCCGGCCTTGGTGGTGGACGCATTGCCGAGCATTTGCCAGACGGGATCCGACTCCCATGATTCTTCGGGCTGATGGCTTTTCGTTTTCATCACGACACCCGATCCAACCCCAGACTGGCGAAAAAGTTGCGTCATTTTCAAATGCGGAAAAATTTTTGCCTCTAGCGGCTTGTGAGCGTGAAAATTCTTCCACCTCGCGGGTGCCATGGTCCAGTCTCCGGCCATGAACGACTCGATCTCCTCATTGACTGCGCAAATCCGAGATTTTGTCGACGCGCGCGATTGGCGGCAGTTTCACAATCCCAAGGATTTGGCGGTGGCGATCGCGGCTGAAGCGGGTGAATTGATGCAGCATTTTGTGTGGCAGCAACCGGATCAGATCGAGTCGCGTCTCGAGCGCAATCGCGATGAGATCGCCTCGGAGATCGCCGATGTTGCGATCCTCTTGTTTGAATTTGCCGACAATCTCGGATACCGGCTTGGCGATGTGATGGCCGAAAAAATTGCCCGCAATGAGCAGCGATATCCGGTGGCCAAGTCGCGCGGCAACAACCTCAAGTATTCCGAGCTCTGAGGGTATCGGATCTGGGGTTTGCCCTGATTGGGTTGATTTTTTGCAGTTACGCGCTTGGCGGACGTCTCGGGATCGATAGCCTCTGGGCATGTCAAAATACGCAGGCGAGCTGGTCTTGGTGGTGAAACGCGAGTTGTTCGAGCAGCTCGGGGTTTTTGAAGGACTTCGCACCGACGGCGTGGACGCGGCGATGGAGCAACTGCTCGATCCTTCGAATCATTTTTTCATGGATCGCGCCGAGGCCGAGGATGATCCGTCGTTCAAGCAGCTCATTCCCTATTGTGTCTTTCGTCACGGTGAACGCATCCTGCATTACACTCGCGGAAAATCCGGCGGCGAAAGCCGACTGCATGCGAAAATTTCCGTCGGTGTCGGCGGTCACATCAACCCCATCGATGCCGATAGCGGTCGTACGGGTCCCGAGGTCTACCACGCCGCCGTTGCGCGCGAACTTGATGAAGAGCTTGAACTTCCAGGTGGTCAAAGTCAGCGCATCATCGGCCTGCTTAACGACGACTCCAATCCGGTGGGCAAAGTCCATTTGGGCATTGTGCACCTGATTGATCTCGAATCCGACGCCGTTTCCTCGCGTGAAGACGCCTTGGCCAATCTCGCGTTTTCGCCGCTGGCGGATCTGAATGGCGAGCATTTCGAGCGCCTCGAGACTTGGTCGGCATTTTGCGTGAGACATTTGGCCGATTCGCTCGGCTGAGAATTTCCGCTTTCATGCGGCTTGGCACGCGTTGTGCTAAATTTTGCACGGTTTGGTATTCCGTCCGAGTCTTGCCGTAATCGCGGTATGGCGGAAATTTGGTGTGGCAGGGGGACGGGTGTCTGGTCAATGTCCCTCTGGCTGTACTGACTGCCAACGATTCTAGAACAATGCCCAAGAGCCGAAAGTCCAGCAACCCGCGCATCCTGATTGTCACCCCGGAGATCACTTATCTTCCGCAGGGCATGGGCAACATGACGCAGCGGATGTCGGCCAAGGCGGGCGGGCTCGCGGATGTTTCGGCGTCGCTTGTTTCAGCTCTTTTCGAGCTTGGTGCCGATGTCCATGTCGCCTTGCCCAACTATCGGCGGATGTTTCAAGGCGACATTTTTTCGCTGCACGAAAAGGAACTGCGCAAATACCACGAAGTATTGCCGGGCTCGAACATCCACTTGGCCGAGGATCGGATTTTTTACTATCGCGACCAAGTCTACAGCGGCTACTCGGACGAATCGATGAACATCGCCTTGGTGTTTCAGCGGGAAGTCATCAACCACATCGTGCCCCTCGTCAGGCCGGATCTGATTCATTGCAACGATTGGATGACGGCGCTGATTCCGGCGATGGCCAAGCGACGCGGCATCAAGAGCTTGTTCACTGTCCACAACATCCACACCCGCGAGGTACCGCTGCCGCGCATCGAGGAATCGGGCATCGATGCGGCGGAGTTTTGGATGAATTTGTATTTCTGCGGACTGCCGCACAATTACGATCACGCACGCTCGCAGATTCCGGTCGATTTGCTCGCATCGGGAATTTTTGCGGCTCACTACATCAACACCGTGAGCCCGAGGTTCTTGTGGGAAATCGTCGAGGGTTGGCATTCGGTGGTGCCGGATTCCGTGCGGGCTGAGCTGCGTCACAAGTTTCATGCCGGATGCTCGGCGGGGATTCTCAACGCGCCCGATCCGAGTTATCATCCGGCAAGCGACGAGGCTTTGGTGGAGCGCTTCACAAGCGATGATGCGATGTCCGGCAAGGCGGCCAACAAGGTGGCGTTGCAGCGTGAGCTGAAACTCAAAGTCGATCCCGATGCGCCGATGTTTTTCTGGCCCTCGCGGCTCGATCCGTTTCAGAAGGGCCCGCAGCTTCTAACAGAAATTTTGCATCAGGTCGTGTCGGCCTATTGGGATCGAAATTTGCAGATCGTCGTGGTCGCCAATGGTCCGCATCAACCATGGATTCGCAAGATCATCACCGACTTCGACTTGCAGGAGCGCGTGGCTGTGGCCGATTTCGACGAGCGTCTTTCGCGACTCGCCTATGCGGCTTCCGATTTCATGTTGATGCCGTCGCTTTTCGAGCCTTGCGGATTGCCGCAGATGACGGCACCGATTTACGGGTCCTTGCCGGTGGTGCACTCGACCGGCGGGCTGTACGACACGGTGCGCGTGCTTGATGTTGAAAATTCGACCGGCAACGGGTTCCGTTTTGATTGTTACGGCTCTGACGGACTGCGCTGGGCGATGGATCAGGCGATGGCGTTTCATGCCCTGCCGTTGGAGCTTCGCGCTCGGGAAATCAAGCGAGTGATGGAAGAAAGCGTGAGGGAATTCAGCCACAAGGAAGTGGCAAGGCGTTACATCGACATTTACGAGCGGATGCTCGAAAGGCCCTTGGTCGAGACCGAGTCAGGCGAGGGGATTAGAGCATTTTACTCAAATCTGTAGCCGGTGCTTGGGGTTAAGTGTGGAAAATTTGCGGCTTCGCCGAGTCTTCGAAAAGAGCGGAATATTTTCTCCATGGCTGCGTTCTTGCTCAGTCGTGGATTCAAGGCGATGGCGGCCGGCAAGCAGGACTGAGTACCTGCAATTTTTCAGCGCTGAACCACCGATTGTTTCCACAGCGGTGATGGTGGCACATCGTTGGGACGGCAGATGATCATGCCGGCGTGTTTCGAATTTCCGTTGAGATAATCGGTGATCGGGCGGTCGATGATGGTCATGCGTCCCTTGTCGCGATCGGATGTCGCGTGAGCGAAATAGGCGCGGTTGTTCATGCGCATGATGAGTCCGACATGCGAGGTGTAGCCGAAGGGGCCTTTGGTGGTGATCGCGCAAATGTCGCCGTTTTGCAGGTACGCCTCGGCCGCGCGCGCGTGGTTTTTGGGCACGTGGTGGACTGGAAGTTGCGAGACGCGGGATTCGATGCTGCCCATCGGTTCGATGAGCGAGGGGGTCGATCGCAGGTAGCGGTAGCTCTTCCATTGCACGGTCATCTCACGGATCTCGCGCTTGAGGCGAACGGCACCCGGCAAGCGGCTGGTGATGTTGGTGGCATAGCCGCGTTTTTGATTGTCGTGAAAAACCTCTTCGAGGTGGTGCATGCGACTGAGGTAGCTGCCGGTGCAGATGCCATGACGGTAGCGCTCGATTTCAACCATGTGCAGCAGGTGAGCTGGCTTGTAGGGCGGCGGCTGGTATTTGAGCATTCGCGCAAAG
>CAYQRP010000072.1:0-5933 GCA_964419815.1 uncultured Luteolibacter sp.
GCGGCATCAAAAGCCAAGGCGCTGACTGGGAAATCGAGACTCCGCACAAAAGATGCGGCTTCGGCTCCGCCGTGCACGCGATCCATGCGGATGTCTTCCCATTCAACGGAAAGCGGTCCGCGATAGCCGATGTCATTGAGCGCAACGATGATGTCCTCAAACTCGATGTCACCGCGACCGGGTGAGCGGAAGTCCCAGAATCGGCGGGCATCGCCGAAATTGGTGTGACCACCAAACACACCCACCGTGCCATCGCCGTGACCCCACCACACATCCTTGATGTGCACATGATAAATGCGTTCAGCAAACTCGCGGATGAATTTCACATAATCCACGCCTTGGTATCCAAGATGCGAAGGATCGTAATTGAATCCGAAACGCTTGTGATGCCCCACCGCCTCGAGCGCGCGCTTGGCCGTTGCAATGTCGAAGGCGATCTCGGTCGGATGCACCTCGAGGGCGAAATTCACATTCACCTTTTCAAAGGCATCAAGAATCGGCAGCCAGCGCTTTGCAAAATCTTTGAAACCCTTGTCGTAGTAATCCTGCGAAGTGGGAGGAAACGCGTAGATCGAATGCCAAATCGACGAACCGGTGAATCCGTTGACCACTGCCGGTATGACCGCCTCGTCACCCAGCGGCCTCGCATCAAAAAATGCCCGCGCTGCCTTGGCGGTCGTGATCATTTTCTTGGCCGCACGCTTGCGGACGCCTTCAGGATCTCCATCACCCCAAACATCCGCCGGCAGGATGGCCTTGTGTCGACTGTCGATCAAATCACACACGGCCTGACCGACCAAGTGATTGGAAATCGCATGACAGGTGAGTCCGTGATCGGCGAGCAGTTCCCATTTTTGGCGCACATACGATTTGCTGCTTGCTGCGGCATCGACATCGAAGTGGTCGCCCCAACAGGCAAGTTCCAATCCGTCGTAGCCCATTTCATAGGCCATTGCGGCAAGTTTCTCGAGCGGAAGATCGGCCCACTGGCCGGTGAAAAGTGTGACGGGACGGGACATGATGGTTGGCAGTTGTGAATGCAGAATCCAAACATCCGGGCCCCCCATCAATCCAAATTATCAAGCTATCCTGACGCAATCGCGTCACGCTCGAATTCTCATGCGCCGAATTGCTCGCGCGAAAAGGCGATTTTCTCCGCCCGCCCGAGGCTCGGATGCTTCAGGTGCTGCGCGACCACCGGTTCAAGCCGCTGCAACAGTCCCACACCATTCGCGACCTGAATCGCCAATCCGGGACGGGCATTGACCTCGATCATCATCGGCCCAAAGTCCTCATCGATCATGAGATCCACCCCAAGATAACCCAATCCGGTCATCTCCTGACAGGTCACGGCGATGTCCAAAATCCTGTCCCACTCAGGCAACTGAATCCCCCGCAGGGGAACTTTCAAGTCGGGATGGATCTCGCAAACTTTTCCATGATGGACCGCTCGTACCGTGCAGCCGCTCGCGAGGTCGATCCCAACGCCCAGAGCGCCCTGATGCAAGTTGGCCCGACCATCTGATTCCTTGGTGGCCGCCCTCAACATCGCCATCACCGGATAACCGTGGAGCAAAACGATGCGGATGTCCGGCGCCCCCTGACAACTGATCGCTGTAAGCAATTCTGCAGGCTTCACACGATACTCGACCAACGCCACATCACGCCGACCCCCAAGACTGTAAAGCCCGCCGAGGATGTTCGAGACATGACGGCGCAACTCGCCACCACTCAATGCCGCACCGCTCGGTTTGAAATATCTGCCACCTTCACAGCGATCGATGACCAGCACTCCCCGCCCGCCCGATCCGCAGGCGGGCTTGATGACAAACGAACCGTAATCCCTGAGCATCTCTTCCATTCGCGCCACATCTCGCGGCGTACGAATCACCGCGTAGGTTTTTGGCACCGACAATCCCCGCTCTTCAGCCAAAGCCTTGGTCTGCAACTTGTCGTCGACCAGGCGATAAAGCCTTCGAGGGTTGTTGGGCAAAAGATAACGCGCGTTGCGCATGTTGATGCCGACCACTCCGCGCTCGCGCAACTCACGCGGTGTGATCAGCCAGCGATGCCACCACGGCGTGCGGATTTCATTCGTTGCCATTTGCATGGTTGGATCAGCCTCCGGCAAATGTTTTGAATCGGAACAATTCGGAAATCCGATAGCCCGTGTAGCGACCGATCATCAGAATGCCCGCAAGCAATACGAGCAGGAGTTCCGGAAAATAAAACGCCCAGTGCTGGATTTGACCCATGCGCATGAAAAGGTAGGCCAGCACCGCCACCAGCAGCGAACCACCGACCTGCACCAGAGCACTGCGACGACCCTCCTCTTCCCAAATCAACGACATTCGTTCAATCGTCCATGCAAGGATGATCATCGGAAAAAGCGTGATCTGGACGCCACCGGTCATGCCGAGACGGTAACTCACCACACTCATCAGCATCATCAGAATGGTGACAATCACCACACAGGCTGCCACGCGCGGTACAACCAGCAGGTTGAGCTTGGAAAGCATCGACCGAAGCCACACGCCGACACCGATCAAAACCCCAAACATCACCAGTCCTCGCCCGAGCGGAATTTGCAAAAATGCCAAGGCCAAAAGCACCGGCATGAAGGTGCCCAGTGTGGCCATGCCAACCAAGTTTCTCATCACCACCACAACAAACGCGCCGAGCGGTATCAGCACGATGTAGCGGAAAACCGCGCGCTCGGAGAGTGGCAAACCAAGAATCGTCGCAACGAAGAGCGGCGAATCGCGCAGGTCGGAAAGACTGGCAAGAGGGATGCGGTCCTTGGCGACAGTGAAGTTGACACGCGAGTTTTCACCGCCAATGACATCCAGCAAGGGCCCCTCACCCCGATGCCACACAAAGACACTGCGGGCGTTGGGCAACACACCCGGCTCGGCAGGATTTCGCACCTTCCATGCGGCGCCATCGAAGTACTCAACCATCGGCAGCGGCGGCTGACTTCCCAGATCCTCATTCAAGCTCACCCCGTGCGCCATCCGCGCCGGCACACCTGCCATCTCCAAAAGATCAATCCCCATTCGGATCATCGGATTGCCCATGAACTCTTTGGCATAGTGTTTCTTCAAAAGAACAAATTCCTGAGGCTTTTGCTCGGCGTTGATCCTTTCAAACAAGGCGACAAAAAGTGAATCCGGGTCCGAGCTGACTGACCTGAGTCTCGCCACAATCGCGCGCGCCGCCTCACCCGCGGGCCCTTGAAGGATCGTCGCTCCGTCAAGCTCGGCGCTGCCCGGTAGCGGATCCGCACCGCTTTCGATCGACTCGGGCAAACGCAAGCGGAAATACAGCGCCTGACCTCCCTCGCGATTTTCCGCCGACCAGACCGCATCGCTCTCATCGCCATCACGCTCGATATTGTACAAGTATCCGAGTGAGGCGGATTCCTGGCCTGCATCTTCCGAGGCGGCCGCGGGCGGCAAAGCCAACCTCGCCTTCACCGGTTCACCATTGGCCAGAAACGAAACCCTTGCCTCAATCTGCCAATCATACCGTTGCTCACCCATCCAAAAAGGCACACCAAGCCGCAAGGACTTGTAGGCTGCAAGACCGCCACCAAGACAAACCAGCGACAGCACCAGCATCGGAAATTTCCACTCCGACTTCATGAATTTTTCATGGTCTTTCAGCGAAGGATGTTTTGCTCTGCCAAATGGGTGCGCGACACATCCACCCAGCCAAGATCCTTGATGATGCTGCGGCCGATCAAAACTGGCGCAAGCATGTTGCTGCGATTGTTGAGGGTGAACTCGCCGCGAAATTTTCGGTCACCCAAACGAAACGACAAAAGCACCACTTCGCGCGCCACCGAAACCCCACCAGGTTCCTTGATCTTGGTGACCCTCACCAGAGGCGCCTCAAGCCGACCGCTGATCGTTTTGTCCTTGCGCTTGTCCTTGACCAAAAATCGAACCCACTTCTTTCCGTCGCGCTCAAAAAATTCCTTTTCCTCGGCATGGATCGAACTCGTCAGCGCGCCCGTGTCGAGCTTCGCTTGCAACTTTTCGCGAATCCCCTTGATCTCGATGTGCTCACGCCAACCGTAAACGCGCACCAGTTCGGGACTCACCGGTCTGGCCACCGCCGCCTTTGCCGCGTCGGCATCCTCCGCCGCTTGCGCGTCGTCGGGATCGATCACCGCATCCACAGCTGCTGATTTCTCTTCGGCCTTCTCCTCGACCTTTGCCGACTTCTCCTCAACCGCGATGGCCTGCTCGGGCGACAGCCACGCCACACATGCGATGAAAATAAAAACTCTGGTCAATCCGCTCGTCGACATCGGTAAGTACACGCGGGGTGAATATTCCCGGCAAATCGCCCTAATGCAATGGAAAAGCGGAGCAGCGGAGCAAATCCCAGCCACCCTTTTTCCATGCTTGGCAGGTCCCGAATTCCTGTAAAAATTGCAATCATGCAAACCGCATCATACCTCAAGGATCTCTTCGGGCTTAGTGGCAAAACCGCTGTCATCATCGGCGGCACCGGTGAGCTTTGCGGCACCATGGCCGTTGGCCTCGCACATGCCGGCGCGGAGGTCGTGCTCGGCGGACGCATTCCGGAAAAGGCCGAGAAGCGCCTCGCCGAAATCGAATCGTTCGGCGGCGAAGGTTATTTCGTTCCTGTGGATGTGACCTCGCGCGACTCGCTTCATCACCTGCTCGACACCGTCCTCGAGCGCTCAGGCAAGGTCGACATCCTCATCAATGGCGCGGGCACCAATTCACCCACTCCGTTTCTCGACATCCCGGAAGAGGAATACCAACGCATCATCGACACGAACCTCACCGCCATCTTCCGCGCCTGTCAGGTGTTCGGGCGTTACTTCCTCGATCAGGGGCAACCCGCATCGATCATCAACCTCGGCTCGATCTCCGGCCTCAACCCGCTCTCGCGCGTCTTCACCTACTCGGCTTCCAAAGCAGCCGTCCACAACCTCACCCGCAACCTCGCCCGCGAGTGGGCCGACAAGGACATCCGCGTGAACACACTCGTGCCGGGATTCTTCCCCGCCGAACAAAACCGCAAGGTGCTCGACGAATCGCGCGTCCTCGATATCCTTCGCCAAACTCCCGCCTCACGCTTCGGCAACGCCGAGGAACTCATCGGCGCCACCCTCCTGCTTGCTTCGTCCAAAGCCGGATCCTTCATCACCGGCACTGAGATGATCGTCGATGGCGGGTTCCATGCGATGACGATCTGATCGGCGCCGATTTTTAGAAAACAAAAAACGCCCGACTCCGTATCGAAGTCGGGCGTTTGTTTTGAATGATCTTCGCTTATTCGCCGAGTCCGAAGCGCACGAAACGGGTCACCGTAAAGGTGTCGCCGAGTTCCTTGCCCTTGGCTTCGAGGTATTGCGTGACGGTGACCTTGTCGTCCTTCACGAATGCCTGCTCGAGGAAGCAGTTTTCGGCATAAAACTTGCCGACCTGACCCTTGAGGATGTTTTCGACGATATTGGCTGGCTTGCCGCTGTCGGCAAGGCGCGCGCGGAAGATTTCCTTCTCGGCTTCGACGACCGACTCAGGAATGTCGTTGCGCGACAGACCTTTCGGAGCGCAGGCGGCGATGTGCAAGGTGAGGTCCTTGACCATGTCGCGGAAAGCATCGCTCTTGGCCGACTCGGGCTTGGTGGTGCCCACTTCGATGAGCACGCCAACTTTGCCGGGAGGGTGGATGTAAAAGGAAATCACACCACCGGGAGCGGCATCGAAACGCACGTACTTGCGGAACTGGAGGTTTTCTCCGACTTCCACAACTTTGGCCTTCACGGTGTCCTCGATGCTGTACTCGCCCATCGAAACCGCCAGAGCCGCCGCGTGGTCGGCCGCATTTGCGGAGGCAAGAGTGTCGGCGATCTGATTCACGAAGGCCTGGAAGTTTTCGTTCTTCGAAAC
>CAYQRP010000073.1:0-5918 GCA_964419815.1 uncultured Luteolibacter sp.
CTTATGAGTACTCGCAGCCGTGGCAAGTTTGTCTGTGAAAAATTGATCGGAAAAAATCGCCGTCTTTCGATGAAACTCCGTTTTCCCGACGCTGGACAAAGGGCGTGGGCTCTGGCAAGCATCCGCGCCGATGTCCGAATTGCCGAAAGCCTACGAACCGGGTGCGGTCGAAGCCAGGTGGTATGCCGCCTGGATCGAGGGAAAATGTTTTGAAGCCAATCCCGCTTCGGCAAAAGACGCGTATTCGATCGTCATCCCGCCGCCGAATGTCACCGGGATTTTGCACCTTGGCCATGTGCTTAACAATGCGCTGCAGGACATTCTCGCACGAAGGGCGCGCCAAAAGGGCAAGGAAGTGCTCTGGCTGCCGGGCACCGACCACGCCGGCATCGCGACGCAGGCGAAGGTCGAGCGCGAGTTGCGCGAGAGCGAAGGCGTCACTCGCCGCGATCTTGGACGCGAAAAGTTTCTCAAGCGTGTCTGGGATTTCAAAAACAAACACGGCGACATCATCATCAAGCAACTCAAGCGCCTGGGATGCTCCTGCGATTGGAGCCGCGAGCGCTTCACGATGGACGAATCCTACACCAAATGGGTGAGCCATGTGTTCGTTGAGCTCTTCAAGGAAGGCCTCATTTATCGCGGCAAGCGGATGGTCAATTGGTGCCCGGTCTCACTGACCGCGCTTTCCGACGAGGAGGTCATCATGACCCCGCAGCGGTCGAAACTTTATTTCATGAAATACCAGCTGGCCGATGCGCCGGGCGAGTATTTGGAAATTTCCACCACGCGTCCTGAGACGCTGATGGGCGATGTCGCGGTGGCGGTAAACCCGAAGGACCCGCGCTATGCCAAGCACATTGGACGCAAAGTCTTGCGGCCGTTTCCGCATGCGGAAATTCCGATCATCGCCGACGAGCATGTCGACATCGAGTTCGGTACCGGTGCGTTGAAGATCACTCCAGCGCACGACAAGGCCGACTTCGAGATCGGTATCCGCCACAATCTTCCGGTTATCGATGTGCTCACGCCTGACGCGCACATCAACTGCCCGGATTGCCCGGACTTGCATGGTCTGGATCGCTTCGTCGCCCGCAAGAAGGCCGCGGCAAAACTCGAAGAGATGGGCCTGCTCATCAAGGTTGAGGAGTACGAAAACAATGTCGGATTTTCCGAGCGCGCCCACGTGCCGATTGAGCCGCGCATTTCGATGCAGTGGTTCCTCAAATATCCCTGCATCAAGGAAGCCGCCGATGCCGTGGCCAATGGTGAGATTCAGTTTCGCCCTGAGCGCTGGGCAAAAACTTACGCGCACTGGATGGAGAATTTGCAGGACTGGTGCATCAGCCGCCAGCTCTGGTGGGGGCATCAGATTCCGGTGTGGTACCGCAAGGACAAGCTGGAGGCGCTCACGAATGCCGAATCACTCGACATGGCGAATTTGAGTGCCGGCGATATCCATGTCGGCATTGAGCCGCCCGCCGATGAGGCCAACTGGACGCGCGACGAGGATGTGATGGACACCTGGTTTTCGTCATGGCTGTGGCCCTTTGCGACGATGGCCGATGTCGGCGAACAAAGCCCGACGCTGAAGAAATTTTATCCTACTACGGATCTAGTAACTGGTCCGGACATCATCTTCTTCTGGGTCGCGCGCATGATCATGGCGGGCTTCCGCTTCACCGGCGAGCTGCCGTTCAAGAATGTGTTCTTCACCTCGATCATACGCGATCTGCAAGGCCGCAAGATGAGCAAGTCGCTGGGAAATTCGCCTGATCCGATCGATTTGATGGAGAAATACGGTGCCGACGGCCTGCGTTTCGGGCTTTTGCGCATCGCTCCGGTCGGTGCCGACCTGCGCTTCGATGAGAGTGCGGTCGAGGAAGGTCGCAATTTCGCCAACAAACTCTACAACGCCTGCCGATTCCGTCAGATGGCGGGCAGTGAACGCTGCGATGGCATTGCAGATGTGGCCAAACTGCCGCCCTACCACCTCAATGTCATGTCCAAGCTCGATGAGCTTGCGGCTGATCTTGAAGCAGCATACGCCGACTACCGTTTCGGTGAAATCGCCCAGCGCTTGTACGAATTCCTTTGGAACGACTTCTGCGACAAGTTCCTCGAAGCCGTGAAGCTCGACCTTCGCGAGTCCGCCACGCCTGAGGCGCGCGCGATGACGCTTGCGACCTTCGACGCGGTGATGAGCCGTTACTTGCAATTGCTGAGCCCGTACATGCCGCACATTGCCGAGGAGCTTTCGGCGAGAATGGGTTATGTTGGCGAGGGTGAGTTTTTGATGATGAAAATTTTGCCCGCCGCGCCGCTTGTGGTCGGTGATGCGAAGGCCGCGCGTGAGCAGGCTGCGGCCATTTACGAAACGGCCGGGCGTCTTCGCAACCTCAAGGCTGAATACCAAGTCGCCACCCGCAAGGATGTGCGCTTCGTGGTTCGCGGTGCTCCCGCCTGGCTCGCGGCTGAGACCCAAGTCCTCGCTTTGCTGGTTGGTGCCGGCTCGATCGAAATCGACCCCGCCTACGAAGCCCCCAAGGGCACGCCTGCGGCAATCGCGCCGATTGGCGAGATCTACATGCCGCTTGAAGGGCTGATCGACGTCGAGGCCGAACGCGCAAGGATTTCGAAAGAAATCGAGCGGGTTCGCGTGGAGGTCAAAAAATGCGAGGGAAAACTCGGCAATGCCTCCTTTGTCGACCGCGCGCCTGCCGAGGTCGTCGAGCAGGAAAAGGCCCGGCTTGAAGACTGGCGCCGCAAGCTCGAGCAACTCGGCGAGATGTTGGCCGCCCTCGCATGATCGCTTGCATCCTGCCGCCCGTTTCCTAGAATTGGTCCAATCCATGGGAAGCCAATGATTCGGATCGACCGCATTGATGGAATTGATGACGACTCGCTCGCCCTGCTTGAGGCGGCGGGTTTTCAAACCGCCGCTTCACTTGCGAGGACAGGTCCGGTCGCCTTGCACCGCGAGCTTTCCCGCGCGAACGAACTTTTGCGCATCGCCCCGGCCGTGCCCGAGGTGTCGAGGCTGCGTGAATTGATTGATGCCGCACGAAAAGTTTCCGGCATCAACGAAGCGCCTGCTGCGGGTTCTGCCGCGAAAGAAGCTTCCGCCGCTCCTGCGGTGCATCAGCTTTTGGAAGCCGCGCCGATTGCCGTGCCCTTGTCGGCACGCATGCTGGTTCAAAACAGGGTCGGCGTCGCCGATGTGCCCGCGGCTTTGCCAGTGGATGAAATCGCATGCTACCTCGGTGCCGATCGCATGGTCGAAAGCGCTTCGGTGAAATCGGCAGGTGGCAACGTGCGTTTGGCTGAAAGCGCCGGCGCCAAGGTCGAGATCGACGCATCGCGTGTCCGTTCGATCGAGGAATTTGTTGATCCTCATGCGCCCGCGGAAGAAGCGTCGTCCGATGAAGTCGATCGCATCAAGCTGCTCCGCTCGCCGCGCAAGGAGTCCAACGAAGGTCGCGATCCGAATTCACGCCGATATTTGCGTGGTATTTTGCACAAAAATCCTGTGCGGATTTATTTTGGAGCACTTGTGACGCTGATGATGTTTTTGAGCATCCCTGTGGCGGCAGTCTCGGCATTTCTCCTCCTGGCTTCCTCCCATTTGCCGAAGTTTTTCTCATGGGTGCCACCGTGGCTGATCCTCTTTCCGTTGATCATACCGCTCATCGCCTTGTTTTACGCGGTGCTTGGCAACATCTGCAGTTGCAGGGTCTGCTGCCAAAAACTTTTTGTGCCCAAATCCCATTTGAAAAGTCCGCGGGCCCATCGGGTTAAAGTGCTCGGTTACATTCTTCCGCTCTGCATTCACATCGTTCTGTTCCGTTGGTTTCGCTGCACGCATTGCGGCACACCGATCCGCCTCAAGGAATAGCCCACCACCCTTGCGGATTTTTCAACCAATGCGGACACTCGGTTCATTTGTGCTCATTGCCGTCCTTGCGCTTTGTTCGTGCGGATTGGACAAGAATGACGAGAGAAAATCCCAGGCCTCGCCCTTTGGGTCTACCGGTATCCCGCCGGAATTGCGGGCCAAGCCTGACAATGCTGTCGGTGCGCCAGTGACTCCCGGCGGCAACATCGCACCGCTTGGCTCGACGGCGGGGCTCACACCCGAAAGTGAAATCGTTTTCACCAACCCCGACGATCCTGACGCGGAAATTCCCGAACTTTCCAAACTGCTCGCTGAGGCGTCGAAACGACGCGGACCGTGGGAGGTCAGCGAAACGATCGCCAAACGCCGCGCGCTGCGGGAAGGCAAGCCCTTGCTGATCTGGTTCACCGACTCGTTGCAAAGCCCGATGTGCAAGGCCTTGTCGCAGGAGCTTTTTTCCACGCCGGATTTTGAAAAGTGGGCAGGCGAAAAATTGATCCGCCTGCGCGTCGATGCGAATGTCAAAATCGACGATGAAACCCTCGGTCTCGACCAGAAGGAATCCCTGCGCATCAAGATGCAAAACCATGTGGTGAAGCTCAAGAAACAGTACAGTGTGCTGGGTCATCCATCGGTGCTGATGCTCGGGTCTGACGGAGAAACCATCGGCCGCTATCGGGGATACAAGCGCGGCGAAGCGGACTACCTGTGGGGTCAGATCAAGCACGCCGAAGCGGCTGCGGCCGAGACTCGTCGCCAGTGGCGCGCGGATCTTGAGAGCAAGGGGTATCGCGAATGGAAGGATCGCAGTGGCCGCAGCGTTTTTGCCAAACTGACACGATACACGAATGGCAGTCTCACTCTCATCGAGCCCGATGGCACTCGTTCGCGTACCCGCGAAGACCGGCTCTCCGACAGCGACCGCACATGGCTTGCCGAGCAGAGGAAATTGCGCGGCATGTAGCCCGATGTGCGCTTAGCCTTCGAAGTAAGTGTAGCCCGCCAATCCTTCTCGGTAGAGGTCGAGGATTTCGCGGCGCTCTTTCGGTGAGATGCGACCGTCGTTCACGGCTTTTTCGGCAAAGCTTCTGAAGCGCGAGACAAGTTCCTTCGGGTCGTATTCGACATAGCTCAACACATCGGCCACCGTGTCACCTTCGACCTCGTGGGTGTAGACCGGCTTGCCTTTTTCCAAATGCACGCCGACGACATTGGTGTCACCAAGCAGGTTGTGAAGGTCACCGAGCGTTTCCTGATAGGCGCCGACGAGAAAAACCGCGACGTAGTACGACTCATTGGGCTTGATTTCGTGCAAAGGCAAAATTTTCGCCACGTCTTCCTTGTCGATGAAGCGGTCGATCTTGCCATCGCAGTCACAGGTGATGTCGGCGAGGACCGCGCGTTGGCGGGGTTTCTCGTCGAGGCGGTGGATCGGCATCACGGGGAAGAGTTGGTCGATTGCCCATGAGTCGGGCAGCGATTGGAAAAGCGAGAAGTTGCCGTAGTAGAAATCGACCAGCGTCGATGAAAGTTCGCGGAGGTCCTCCGGGATGTCGTCGAGTTGCGCGATGAGGTTGGAGATGCGGGTGAGAATGTGCCAGAACCATGCCTCGGCCAGTCCGCGCTCGCGCAGCGTGGCATTGCCGTAGAAAAATTGCGCGCGCACCTGATCGCGGTAATACACCGCGTCATTGAATGCTTCCTGCAGGTTTTTCTTGCTGAGCGTTTTGTTGACGTCGATCAGGTTGAGCAAATTTTGCGGCGCTTTTTCCGGCACGGAAGGGGCGGCATCGCTGGTTTGCGCGCTGGTGACATCGAGGATGTTGAAGACCAGCACCGAGTAGTAGGAAACCACCGCGCGGCCGGATTCCGATACCAGGCAGGGGTGGGTGATTCCGGCCTTGTCGCAAATTTGCGAAACCACTTCGACGATGTCGGTGCAGTACTCGGCGACCGAGTAGTTGCAGGACGAGTGGAAATTCGTGTGCGAGCCGTCGTAGTCGACCGCCATGCCGCCGCCGAT
>CAYQRP010000074.1:0-1980 GCA_964419815.1 uncultured Luteolibacter sp.
ATGAATATCCGCGTATCGTGTTGAGGTGATAACTCATGGTCTACCATGGTCTCGCGGTGAAACACTTGGGGAAAGCAGTATTGATCACCATTTTTCAGACCTTCACGGATTGGCGGCGTGGTGCGTCCATCGAAACGCGGTCCTGGCTCTTGTAGTTTTCGAGGCGGATGTGGGCCTTCCACTTGCGCTTGAGGTAGCGCTTCTCGGTGGCGATGCGTTCCTCGCTGCGAAACAGGCTGTTGCCGCCAAGGTTCTTGTCGCGCTCTTGCACGAAACAGAACCTCGCTTCGTTCCAGACCAGGCGGTTGTCCATCAACTCCTGGAGCGTGGCATCGATGTCGCACTTGCACTTGAGCAGTTCGTCCCACTTGGGCACCCCACCCTTATCATCGCGAACCACCCCAACCGCCCCGCCGACCCAGTGGTTCACACCAAACGGATCGTTGCGTTGAAGGAGCCTGGGATCGCTTCTCTGGTGCCAGCCAAACAATCGTGCCCCTGCCCCACGCGCTGACCATGCCGAGTTTTCGATCATCGCTTGGGTTTCCTCGATCGACAGTTTTCTACACCTCAGGCTGACCATGCAGACGCAGGCGGAAATATCATCGTCGAGCATGACGATCGCATCATCGGTGAAGTGCTTCAAAACCCAGTTCCTCACCGCGCTGATGCCGGCAATCTCATCGGGAATGGTTTCAATTTCCAACCCGGTGTGGGCGTAATGTTCAGCTTCGCTTGCGGGAACCAGCAGCGTTGCCGTCGGAAACAACTTGTGGCTCGTGATCGAGCGGCTCCGGCTTCGGCTTAGAATCAAGAGCCTGAGTTTCAGGGGGCGCAATTCCGGCCATGCTGGCACGGCGGCAGAGTTCGAGGAGTCGTTTTCCATGGATGACACGGCCGAGGCCGATTTTTTTGGTTCTGCGGGTGATGGAGTAGTCAACCTCGCCGACCCCCATCAGTTGGAGTGCCTGCATCCAGTCGCGCAGGTCGTGGAACATGAAGACGAGGTAGTCGTGGTGTTCGAACGCCTGGCATTCCATGCGTGGAATCGTTTCGAGTTCATCCTCCGGGTTGGCTGCTTCATCCATGAGCTTGCGAATCTCATCGTCCATGAATCCGGTGAGCTCGAGGTCGAAGTTCGGATCCGATTCACCAATCGATTTGAGAACCCGGCGCAATTCGTCCTCGTCGAGTTCGGCCAATTCCGAGAGGCGGTTGTCGGCCAGAAGATCGGCAAGCTCCTCCGCCTCACTTGCGTAGTCCTGCTCGTCGACTGGGATTGTTTCGCACCCAATCAAAAGTGCGGCCTCCAAGCGGCCATGCCCGCGAACGATCAGCCCGGAGCGCTTGGATACGGTGACGGGATTGCGCCAACCCTGCTCCTGGATGATCGACGCGAGAAGTTGGATTTGGTGGGCGCTGTGGCGGTTCGGGTTAACCGGGTTGGGTTTCAGCGTGTTTGGATCCAGGAGGCGGGTGTGGGCGCAATGCACGGGAATGCTCATGTCCCCTGCCCCGCCGTCAACTATAGGCCCCGGACCCTTGACACTGCACAGGCGTTCCTACCTAGTCGGGGCCGCAAATTGGACAACTTGAATTCAAGTCGTATGTTCACCATAGCGAGCTGGAACAAATATGACCGACGACGAAATCAAACTGGAATTCATTCGTCTATCCCCAGACGGCAGCCGACTGCAGGTCAAAACGATTTCATGGGATGGTCATGACCCCATGGACGCATGGATCGATTACGAGCGTATTTCTAAAGATGCGAGCCCGACCGATGTCGATGCGGCGATGAACAAGGCCTTGGCTGACACACGATATTTCAGCCGATGCGAAAAGTGCCAAACGCTCAACCCAATCGGCTGGATGCACGATTCAAAGATTTGCCAGAGCTGTGCTCAGCAACATTTGGGCATTGCTTATTGATGTCGAGTTGACGAGTCGGCAAGCGGCGGATGGATGCCGTTTCCCCTG
>CAYQRP010000074.1:2080-4409 GCA_964419815.1 uncultured Luteolibacter sp.
CGCGACTTCGCCAACCTGATTGGCAGGGTCCAGAAAGGCGGCAAGCTGACTCGTACCGAACGAGCCATGCTGCAATCCATGGCCACTGGCAGTGGCTCATCTCCAAGCACCGCATCCAGCTATGTCGAGCTTGCTGCCGTGCTGGGCGTGACACGCCAGTCGATCAATACATGGAAAAAACGCAAGGACTCACCAAAGCCTGCATCGAACGGACTGCACGATGTGTCGGAGTGGAAGGAGTTCATGCGTCGAAACGAACTCAAGGGTGGCGAGCCGCTCACTCAAGATGGTGCCGACATCGAAACATCGCTCAAGGCAAGGAAGCTCCTCGCTGAGGTGGAAGAGCGGGAATTGCGCGTGGGAATCAAACGCGGTGACTATGTGGCGGTGGAGGAAGTCCGCCAGACATGGACGGAATTCGTTGCGCAGGCAAAAGCCATGCTTCGCAAGAAATTCGAGCAGGAACTTCCGCCGATCCTATCGGGCCTCGACGCCACCGGCATCCAGGAGGAATCACGGCGGGCCATCGATGAAGTTTTGTCCATCCTGCACCAAGGCGAATGAAAACTCTCGAACCAGCACACTCGAAGTTGCGAGGGATCTGGCGTGATGCATGGCGCCCACCAGATCGTCGTCCCCCATGGGCGTGGTGTGAGGACCACATTTCCTCCATCCCCTATTCACCGATTCCCGGTCGTTTCCGCTCGGCCAACTCACCATGGATGCGTGAGCCGATGGAGGCGCTGGTGGATCCAAAAATCCGAATCGTGAGCATCATCGCCGCCATTCAGAGCGGCAAAACAAGCGTTGGGGAATTCGGGCTTGCTCACATCATCGCCAACCATCCGGGGCCAACCCTATGGCTCGATCAAACCGATGACGATGCCAAGGACCAGAGTGAAAGCAGGCTCCAGAAGCTCTTTGACGAATGCCAGCCGGTGAAATCCCTCTATCCGGCCAACCGCCACAAAAGGAGGCTTTCCACCATCCACTTCAACAACGGCATGACGCTCTGGGTGTTGGGGGCGCACAACAAGACCAACCTCCAGCGCCGCTCGATCCGTTGGCTTATCTGCGATGAAACATGGCGCTACCCGCAAGGGCACATGACTGAGGCCGAAGCCCGCGTCACCGCATTTGGCTGGCTTGGCAAGTGCCTCTTCATGAGCCAAGGCGGAGAGGAAGACGACGACACCCACCGCAAGTTTGAAACCACCGACATGCGCGAGTGGACATTTGCTTGCCCGCATTGCCATCACCGCCAGCCATGGAAATGGGAGCAAGTCGAATGGAGCAAGGACGCGCGCGACGAATCCGGCGAGTGGGATTTCCAAAAAGTGCGCGAAACCACATCGATGCGATGCGAGTCGTGCAACCACTACTTCGAGGATAGCGACAGGACGCGTCGTGAACTCAACCTCACCGGGAAGTATGTGGCGACAAACCCAAACGCCCCGAAAGAAAATGCCGGGTTCCATTGGAATGCCCTATGCGCCATGAGCTGGGGCCGCTTGGCCGAACTTTATCTCAGGGCCAAAGCTGCCGCCAGACGGGGTGATGTGAGCCTCATCCAGCAGTTCTATCAAAAGCGTCTTGCCCTCGCATGGCGGGAATACCTCGAGGACTACAAGCTCGACATCGTGCCGGGCGGCTACCTCAAAGGTGAGTCATGGGATGGCGAGGCCGGCGTGGATGCTCAGGGGCGCTTGGTGCCGTCAGGACAAACATCCGCCTGCCCATTGCGCATCCTCACGGTGGACTGCCAGATGGATCACATGTTTCTCGTGGTTCGGGCATGGGCCGAAGATGGATCAAGCCGCCTGATTTGGGACGAGCGCGTGCTTACCTACACCGATGTCGCCAGCATCCAGGAGCGGTTCGGCGTTCATCCCAACTTGGTTTTCATTGATGCCGGATATGCCACCTACGATGTCTACCGTGAATGCGCCTCACATGGATGGACCGCACTCATGGGCGATAAGCGCGCGACATTCACGCACAAGGTGAAAGGCCGCAAGTCGATCGAACGGTTTTATTCACCCCGCCGCAAAGTGGTCCTCGGCCGCGGACAAAGCTGCTCGGTGTTTTATTGGAGCAACCTCAACATCAAAGACACGCTTGCCCGACTTCGCCGCAATCAAAACCCGGACAATGGCCCGGTGTGGGAGGTGCCAGACGACATCGATGAAGACTACCTCGCCCAAATGGAAAGCGAACACCGCATCAAAAAAAGCGGCAAATGGATGTGGGAGCGGATCGGATCAAGACCCAATCACCTGTTTGACTGCGAGGCCATGCAGGTAGCAGCGGCCACCATGCTCAAGATCGT
>CAYQRP010000074.1:4509-5916 GCA_964419815.1 uncultured Luteolibacter sp.
ATTGCATGGCGCGAGGATTATTCGTCACAGGTTTCACCGTAGCGGAGGTGCTCGCCATACAGAGCCGTGCCAAAGCGCTCCTGCTGGATGGCAAGACGATCATGAGTTGGAACGATTCGGACACCAATGTGACCAAGCAATTCACCATGCCCGTGGACCAAGTGCTGGAGGAATGTGCCCATGCCCTGCGAATCCTTGATCCATTCGCATATGGCAAATCCCAGCGTGTGGCCGCATCCAGCGTATCCGGATACCTCGCCAAATGAGCCGCATCAGATCCATCGCCAAACTCGTCATCCCGCCGGTTTTACAACCCAAGGCATGGGGCTCGCCATACGAGGCCGCCAATTGGTCGCCACGCCGTGGATTTGTGCCGGGCGCAATGCCCACCGACGCACGCAATGAACTCACACCGGGCGTTCGTACCGAGTTGGTGCGCAAATCCAGGTACCTCCACAAAAACAGCGGATTCGCGCGGGAATTGGTGGCCAACATGGCGATCTACTCAACTGGCGATGGCATCAGGACCCAAGCCCAGTCGCCGGATTCGGGTTGGAACCGCGCAGCCGAGGAATACTTCTCCCTGTGGTCCGCTCGTTGTGAAGTCACCCGGCGGTTCTCATTTGAGGAATGCCAAGCGCTTGTTTGCCGTGGCATGGACATCGACGGCGAGTACTTCGTCCATAAGACACGCAACGCACAAGGCGAGCCACGCATCCAATTGATCGAGTCACACCGAATCGGCGACCGCCTCGGATCCACCCAAACCGTGGATGGAGTCGGCCTCGATGGCTGGGGCGCACCGGTATTTTACCGCGCCATCGAAGACAATGGTGACTTCAGGGACCTGCCGTCCGAAGCGGTGCTGCACATTCACGAACCCGAATGGGCCGGCGGAGTGAGGTGCCATCCGACCATCCAGCATTCCATCAACCACGTGCTCGATGAAATCGAATTGCTCGCCCTTGAAAAACACGCGGTCAAAGACAATGCCGATGTGGCCAGGGTGCTTAAAACGGCACGCGGCGAACTCGATGATACGGGTGACTTCGTCGTCGGCGATGGCGTGACCGGCAATGAGCAAAGCGACCCATTGTCACTGCAGCGAATCGTCGGCGGAAAGCTCGTCGCGCTCAAACCGGATGAATCGATCGAAAGCTTTCAGTCCAACCGCCCGTCCCCCACATTCACGGGATTTTTGGAACACCTCAGAAGGGATTCAGCACTGGGCGTTATCCCGTTTGAGTTCGCGGCTGACTCAAGCAAGATCGGTGGCGCTGGCGTGAGACTCGTGGTGGCAAAAGCAGACCGCCGCTTTTCATTCCGGCAGATGATTCTCGAGCGCCGCTTGATCAGACCCGTTTGGTCCTATGTGATCGGCGATGCCATCAACCGCGGACTGCTCCC
>CAYQRP010000075.1:0-5888 GCA_964419815.1 uncultured Luteolibacter sp.
CTCGGCGACGTCTTTGAAATCTTCGTCGCGCGCAAGGGTTCGCCCTTCTACCTCGAGCTTCATGTGACGCCGCACAATCATAGGCTCCATCTTTGTTTGCCGAATGACGGTTTGGAAAAAATCCGCACGGGTCAGGCCACACTCGATGATTTTCGTCGTCCGCCTTCAGCATTCGACTCGTGGGTGATGCAGTCGCCCGAAAAAAACCAATGGCAAGTGCTGGCACGCATCCCCGCAAGCATTCTGCCCGATGGCGAATCATTCACCGCGGATGAGATACTCGAACTTTCCTTCAGTCGTTACGATGCGGGCCCCGATGGCGCTCCCGATGTTCTCTCGTCGACCTCGCCCCATCACGAACTCAACTTTCACCGCCGTCACGAATGGCGGGAAGTCGTGCTGACAAACGCCTGATCTGGCCGAGCCAAAAAAATCTCGTCAGCGCGCCCATGATCGGCGGAAATGCGTGCCGTGATTCATCCCACCGCCATTGTTTCGCCCCTTGCCAAGCTTGGCACCAATGTCCGCATCGGGCCTTACTGCGTTATCGGCGACCACGTCGAACTTGGAGACGACTGCGTGCTGCATTCGCATGTCGTGCTCGAAGGCCCCTCGAAGTTCGGACGCGGCAACGAATTTTTCCCCTTCGCCGCCATCGGTGGCAAAACCCAGGATCTCAAGTATCAGGGCGAACCGACGCTGCTCGAAGTGGGCGACTTCAATCAGTTCCGCGAAAACAGCACCGTGCATCGCGGCACTCACGATCACACGCCCACCCGCATCGGTTCGCACAATTTGATTCTCTGCTACTCGCACATTGCTCACGACTGCCAGCTGGGCGATCACATCATCCTCTCCAACACCGTCGGCCTCGCCGGCCATGTCACGGTCGAGGATCACGCAATCGTCTCCGGCTTTGCCGCAGTGCATCAATTTTGCCGCATCGGCAAACACGCGATCATTGGCGGATGCTCGAAGGTTGTCCAAGATGTGCCGCCCTACATGATCGTCGACGGCAACCCCGCCACCACTCGCGGGCTTAACCTCGTGGGCCTTCAACGCCGCGGGTTCTCCGAGGATGACATCAAATCGCTCAAGGCGGCTTACAAAAAGTTGTTCCTCAAAAAAGACAACAACCTTGCTCAATCGATCAGCTCGCTCAAAGCCACCCACGACGGCGACAATGCTCAAGTCGCCCATCTGATCCGTTTCATCGAAGAATCGCAACGCGGCGTCACGCGCTGATCAAATTTTCGGCAAGCCGATCGCCAACTTGGCGAGCATGAGGCCGCCGGGGCACCCAACCCCGACGGCCATGCTGTACAACTTCATGTCATCGACGGTTCGATCCGCCTTGGGCATGAAATTGCCAACTGCTGTTCACCCTTACTTGAAGACCGGAATTCCGATCTTCACAAACTTCGACCGATGTCGCGGCGATTCGTTCAATGCGATCGCCTCATTCCGCGATCGCGTCACGACACCACGAAAGCGCCATCAACGCATAGCCCGTACCGTAGGGCTGATGATAATCATAAAGCGGGTAATCCCACCATGAGCCGTCCTTTTCCTGCCGCGCGAGCAGAATCGCCGCGAGGCTTTTTGCGTATTCCGCCTGTGCGGGCTTTGGCAAAAAACGCACCGATTCGGTGAAGTAATAAATTCCGTAGTAATAGAAATAACCCGAGATCCGAAAGTGCGTCTCGTGCGGCACCGGTCGCTTGCGGCCGATGGAAAGAAATCCCTCGCGATCGATAAAGCGCTTGGCCCAGGTATGGATGACCTCATCGCTGACCGTTGCATCGCCATACGCACGCAAGCAGGCGTTGCAAACCTGCGAACGCGCCAAGGATCCGGCCGGACGATTGATATCGTTGCGCGGATGCATGCGGTGGCTGAACGAATAGGTGTAGGAGAAATCCGGCGTGCGCTGGACACGTATCGAGTCAAGAGCGCGACGGCAGGTCGGCTCGGAAATTTTCACTGCCATTTCACGACGCGCCTCATCCATCGCAAGCAACAAGGTCGCTGTGGTGAATGATGTCGGAGTGCCCGATGGTTTCTGCGTCGCAACCTCATCGAAGAGATCGAGATAACCCCAACCGCCATTGACCTCCTCATAGCGGCCAGCGAGATCGACCTGCTCCTGGGCAAGACGCGCCCAATGCTCTTTGCGCGACGGATCGGTCTCAATGCGATGCAGCCTGCTGAGAGCGCGCAGGCCATAGGCATGGCCCCAGACATTGTAGGTCGTGGTCGGATCGGCGCGGCGCAGATTGGGAAGCTCCGCGCTGATCCAATCCGCGCCTTTGGCGATCGCGGCTTTTGCTTCGTCGCGTGTGTCCCGGGCATCAATCAGCCCCGACAGGGCAAGCCCGCTCGCTCCCGCGCGAAACGCGTGATGCGCTCCCGGCAGCGGCGCGTAAATGTTCAGTTTTTTTGTGCGGGTCGGTCCGCCCCACGAACCGTTTGGATTCTGATGTTGGATGAGAAAATCCACTCCGCGCCGCAACGCAGCATCCATTTGTTCCGCAGTCGGAAGTTCATTGCCGAAAGTCAAACCCGCCGATGCGGCGATGCCCACGATCACTCGCACGAATGCGTGTCGTTTCGATCTGCGAAGACGCAAATGATTGCCGGCGGGATGCGTCATGGGTGCGTGAGGGATTGAAAACTCACGGCACAAGAATGATTTGGCCTGCCTCGAGTCCTGATAGGACCTCAACATCGTCGGCCTTTCTTTTGCCGCATTTCACCACGCGTCGCTCGGTTTTTCCGTCGGCAAGTTTCAGCTCCACCGTCCATCCGCGTGCATCACGCTCAAGCGCCTTGCGCGGAATCACGATCGCGGCCTCGCGCTGATGCGAGATGACTCGCACTGACATGGTCGTGCCGACGACCGCCTGAAATTTTTCCGGCCACTTCGCGTTGAGGTCGATGCGAAAGCTTCCATCGTTCGCCGGAATGGTCGAGAGATTCGCAAGGCTCACCGGAATTTCGAGATCCTCGCGGCCCGATGGTGTGGCAATGCCGACAAACTCCGATGGCAGAGCGCCAGCGGTCGCTTCGTCAAGATGCGCGGTCAACACGCGATCCGACTTTGCCGATATCAGAGTCGCAACGGCCTGTTTGGCCAGGAGCTTGGAATATTTCGCCAGCGGCTTTGATTCGCCGCGCGACCAACGGCCGTTTTCGATCGTGCCGTGATAAAACCAGCCGTCGGATGCGGCCTTGATCTCGAACAGCGTGCGGTCGTGCTCCAACTCGGCCAACGATTCAAGCAAGCGCGCGTGTTTGATCTTCAACGTTTCGAGCGCGTTTTTCTTCGCTTCGATGGCCAAGGGAATTTCATTGGTGCCGTAACGCAGCCGCATCTCGGCATCGCGAAGCCCGTTGGCAAGCGTCACTTCCTCGCGCGGAAGTGAAACCTCAATCTTGCGCTGATGATCGAGCTGCTCCATCCGCAAGCCAAACTCCGCGGCCGCCACCGCATCCTTCTGACGCGTCAGAATGATCTCCTCGGTGTTCTCGGTGAGATCGTCGGCATCATACATTTGCTGGAGTTGCTTGAGCTCTTCCTGCTCGTTGGCCAAAACCTGTTTCCTGCGCTCAAGTTGTTGATCGGCGGTTTCAATCTGAGCCTTGCGGCGAACCTTGAGAAAATGGTCGTTTTCTTCCGCAGCAATTTTCGCCGCGCGCTGCAACGCCTCGATGCGCTGCGGCGCGGTCTCCTGCGCTTGTGCCAAATCCTGCACGGCCTGATCCAAGGAAATTTTGTCGGCTGCAATCTCACGCCGCAAGTCCTCCAGCTTGCGATCGATCGCTTCGGCATCGAAACGGATCAGCACCTCGCCCTTCGCCACACGCTTGCCGTGCGCAACGATTTCCTCGATGGAAAACTCACCCCAAACTTTCGGCTCGATGCGCACGATCGTCTCGTCGCCGCCCGGCATCACCGAGGCATTGAAAGTTTTTTCGACCATGAATGGCCGCGACTCAATCTTGAGTTCTTCCGCACAAACGAGCGTGGCGGACACACACAAACCAACGAGCAAGAGATCAATGCGCATAAATGTGAACGCATCAAACAGGCAACTCGTCATCGAATCAACCCGCAAAGCGCCCTTTGCGTGCCAGCCAGATCGGCGCAAAACGCGGTTTCTTCGCGCCCGCGGAAATCGGCACGGAATGTTCCGCCACCTCAAAACCGCAACGCTGCAAGCGGCGACCGATGTTCGCCGTCCTTCTCGAACCCGCAACCGCCAACAAACCTCCCTGCTGCAGGGCCTCGTAAGCAGCCGCCAACCAGCGGCGGTCATCGATCCACGGGCGGTTCGCGGGATCGGTCGGCGACGCATCGAGATGCAACAAAATCGCATGCAGCATGCCGGCATGACGCAACAAACCCGCAGGCCCGCAATCGTTTTCCAAAACAATGCGCGAGTCGTGATTCAGCGGACTTTCAGGCAAATGCTCCCGATGCCAATCGACCATCTGCGCCAGCGGTTCGGCAACGATCAGTGACGCGCGCTTCTGCTTGAGTTCCGTGCAAGCGGCGGCCAGGTCATGACCCAGACCGAGACCCGCAAACCACAGCTTCGGCTGACGCGCCGGACGAAACGGCGCGCAGGCAAGCCGCGCCATTTCCTGCTCCACCTCGCGCGTGGCAGGCCCGCAAATTTGCTGGCCGTGAATGAGCAGCGATTTTCTGCCGTCGTGCTCCTGCAGGGTCAGCACGCCCCCTTGGGGCAACGCGGCTTCGGCGAGTGTGATGCGTGGTTTCATGGGAAATGCGAAAAGCAGTGGCGCGCCGATCGCGGTTTTTGACAAGAGAAAACCCCGACCTTTCACGGTCGGGGTTTTTTGATGGGTTTCGGTATTGGGTTTTGAAAACTCGCTCTTAGAGGGAGTCCTTGAGACGGGAAGATGCCTTGAAACCGACCGTTTTGGATGCGGCGATCTGGATCTTCTGTCCGGTCTTCGGGTTGATCCCCTCGCGTGCGGCGCGATCTTTCGCTTCAAATGTGCCAAATCCGATGATTTGGACCTTCTTGTCTTTCTTCACTCCCTTTTCGATGGAGGAAAGAACGGCGTCGAGGGCCTCTTCGGCAGAGCGCTTGGTGGCTTCGCTTCCGAGGGTGGCTTGGATGGATTCGATAAGTTCGGCTTTGTTCATGGCACGCGATTCATGGCCGCGACGGCACTTCCTTGGCAAGATAAAACCCCTTGATTTTTAGGTTTTTTCCGCGCGCGCGAATCAGAGAATGCTTGACTTGAAGGGGATTTCGTTGTGAGCCGTGCGATTGTCCCATTTTGAGCTACTTTAGGCCAGAGCGGCCGGAGCCCGTCCCGCGCCGGATGTTTTTTTGTTCAAATTTTACGGAAAATGGCTTGCGGAGTTCTGTGGTACTTCTTACAGACGCGCGCCCTTTCTTCAGGCACTTACGGCATGTTTCGACGCAAACTCATCGTTTCCCTGGCCGCTTGGCTGTCCTGCTTCGGCAATCTCTGGGCCGGCGGCGGCGAAGGGCACCACGCCCTTCCGCTCTACGCGCCCCAGCTCAGCGACTTCGTCACCAACTCGATGGTCATGGTCTGGCTGGCCGTTGGCCTGATCGTTTTGTTCTGCCGTGCCGCGACCCGCAAGATGTCGCTGATCCCCGCCGGCGTGCAAAATTTCGCGGAATGGGCGGTTGAATCGCTCTATGATTTCCTTTCCGGCCTGATGGGCGACCACCTCGCCAAGCGCGTCTTTTGGTTCTTCGGCACGATCTTCTTTTTCATTCTGGTCAACAACTACATGGGCCTCGTTCCAGGTGTTGGTACGGTCGGCTGGAACACGGTCGATGCCAACGGCCAGCATGGCTTCACCCCCTTCATGCGTGGCG
>CAYQRP010000076.1:0-3848 GCA_964419815.1 uncultured Luteolibacter sp.
TTGCCACCGAGGGCGGTGCCGAGTCGGGTCATTTCGGCGAGTGCGCGTGTGACAAGGGCGGCGACCGCGTTGTCGCCGAGGCCGAGACCATGCGCCATGCCAGCGGCGATGGCATAGACATTTTTCACCGCACCGCCGAGTTCCGCGCCGGCGAGGTCGGTGCTGGTGTAGGAGCGAAAGTGGGGAAATGTGAAGAGTTGCTGCAGTGCGGTGGCGAGCTCCGCATCCTCTGATGCGATGACCGCACAGGTGACAAGACCGTTGGCGATTTCTTCCGCGTGGTTGGGTCCAGTGAGGACAGCGATCGGGTTGTGAGGAAAAATTTCGCGGAGGATTTCGCTCATGCGCTCGCCGGTATTGCGCTCGATGCCTTTCGCGCAGGTGAGCAGCGGCACATGGTTGGAAATTCCTGCCGCCTTAAGTTTTTCCGCTTCGCTGCGGATCGCGAGCGTCGGTACAGCAAAGATGACGAGCGGATGGTCGACTGCTTCACGGTGCTCGGTGGTGGCGCGGATGTGTTCGGCCAGTGTGATGTCGGTGAGGTACTTTGGATTGCGGTGATCGCGGTTGATGCCATCGGCGCAGGACGCTTCGTTGGAAACGAGAAGGATCGGGTTCAGCTTTGGCGTGAGAAGTTTTGCCAGAGCGGTGCCAAGAGAGCCCGCGCCGAGGATGGCGGCCGATGTGATGGGGGTAATGGCCATGGATGCGTGAAGTGAATTGCCGATCTCGGTTTTTTGCTATGCTGATTTTTTTCCGAATCGATGTTCGGTGCCTTCTTTGAGTCGGCGGAAATTCACGCGGTGCTTCCACACGGCGAGGATGGCGATGACGATGGCAAAGGCGAATAAGGGCTTGTTCCATGTGCCGTCCTGGATGCGTCCGTGATGCCATGACCCCCAAAGGGTGAGAAAAGGCAGCGAAACGGCTGCGCCAACGCTGGCGACTGAAACATAGCGGGTGGTGACGAAGATCAGTCCCCAGATTGCGAGGAGGATGATCACCGCGAATGGCATCAATGCGAGCATGACTCCACCTGATGTGGCGATACCCTTGCCGCCCTTGAAGTTGACCCATGGCGAGTAGTTGTGGCCAAGCACCGCGCAGAGGGCGGTGAGGACATGAATCAGTTGTGCCTTCATGGCTGATGCGGCGGGAACCTCCATGATCCATGATGCGGGCAGTTCAAGCGGAATGCCTGATGGGCGGCCTGCGATTTGGATGACATTGATCGCGAGGAGCACCGGCAAAAAACCTTTCAGCACATCGAGCAGAAGGCAGGCGTAGCCGTACTTTTTGCCGACCACTCGCAGCACGTTGGTGGCGCCGATGTTGCCAGACCCGTGCGCACGAATGTTGATGCCTTTGGCCTTGGAAATGATCAGCCCGAAGGGAATCGAGCCAAGCAGAAAGGCGAGAATCGGGCAGAACCAGAGTTGCATCAAAGTGGGTGAAACGGGTGAGAGTGCGATGCGCGATCTGACTTATTCGAGCGTGGCACTGATGATGGTGACCGCGCTGCTGGGAACATCTTGGGCGGGCATTTCGATGGTTTCGCCGGTCGCCGGATGGAGCATTTTCATTTTGGCCGTGCCGGTGGGCGTGGACTTGATTTTGTCGACCACCTCCATGCCTTCGACGACTGATCCGAAAACCGCGTAGCCACCGTTGCTGGGATAATCGAGCATGGCGTTGTCCTGCACATTGATGAAAAATTGGGCTCTTGCGCTGTCGGGATCGTTGGTGCGGGCCATGGCGATCGTGCCGCGGGTGTTTTTAAGGCCGTTTTTGCCTTCGTTGACGATGGGCTTGCCGGAGGTTTTTTCGACGAGGGTTCCATCCTTCGATTCAAAGCCGCCGCCCTGGATCATGAAGCCGTTGATCACGCGGTGAAAGACCGTGCCGTCGTAGTGTTTCTTTTTCACATAATCGACGAAGTTCGCGACCGTGATCGGCGCTTTGTCTTGGTTGAGGGAGAGAACAATGTCGCCGTGATTGGTTTTGAGGCGGACCTTGGGGTTCGCGGGTTTGGCGGATTTTTCTGCGTCGGCAAAAACCATGAGCGGAGCGAGAACGGCGATAAGGACTGTGATGCTGCGTTTCATCGGGCAGATTTCTAGCCGAGGTCGGTGGGCGCGACAAGGCATGAGTTCTGATGACGATGGTCAAAGAAACAAAAAAGCCCCGAGGCCGTGGGCGGCCCGGGGCTTGGGTTTTTGAGGTGAAATTTTAGTGACCCTGATCGCCAAGGCTGACCGGCTTGTATCCGCCACGGCTGCGGAAATACAGGATGAGGCCGAGATAGCAGACCAGCATGAAGGCGGGGAAGATCGCCATTTTGCCGAGGGCGCTGAACTGTCCGGTGGTGGTGGCCGTTTTGATGGCTTCCGCGTCGGTTGTTTCGGTGATGGCTGCGCTCTTGACCGGATCGATCGCCTTGTACTCACCGAGCAGGTAATTTTTTTGAACCGTGACCGTCTCATAGATGGCCGGGTTGCTCGATTGGAGTTTGGCGGTAGCCGACGACTCCTGAAGGAAACCGATGAAGGGGAAGCCGAGAATGCCGACGGCGAGCATGCCGATGCCGCCCATGGCGTTGAGCGTAAGCGCGCCGCCCTTCGGGCATTGCTCGCTGGTGACGCCCAGCATCGTGGGCCAGAAGAAAGTTTTGCCAACAGCGTAGAGTGTGGCGGCAGAGAAGATCATGAGCATTCCCGCACCGTTGGTTTTCGAGAGCCATGTGAGGCCGATGATCGCCAGTACCGAGCAACCTGCGAGGAGGCCAAGCGGTGAAATGCGGTGAACGATGCTGCCCGCGAAAAAGCGCAGCACCATCATGATCGCCGAGGTGTAGACCAGTACCCAGCCCGGGTGGTGTCCGGCGGCTTTCATCGGTTCTTCCATCAGCGAGCTGATCCATCCGTCGGTGCCGATTTCCGTTGTGGCAAGCGGCATCATGATGACGATCAGGACCGCGAGAATGATGCGGCCGAAGGATTTGGTGACTGCGGCAAAAATGCCGACAATGATCAAGGTAAGAGTCCAACTCAGTGCCTGTGGCCAAGCAAAAACACGACCGAGTTCAGCCACTACCAGGCCGAATCCGACAAAGGCGCCGAAGATGCCAAGTTCCTTGAGCATGTCGACATAACCGACACCTGCCTGCTCGCGTTCGCTTTTCGGAAATTTGGCACCGATCAGCATGATGAAGAAAATGATCGCTGGCACGAGGATGAGACCGAGCGTGATGCGCCAGTCGGCATTTGTTGCGAGTGCGATCGTACAAAGACCGCCGAGCACGAGTCCGGCCGGCCATCCGGCGTGGAGGATGTTGAGCCACTTGACCTTGTCCTTGCGGAAGATCGTGGCGACGACCGGATTGATGTAGGCTTCCACCGCGCCGTTGCCGAGGCCGAGGATGATGCTTCCCCATGTGAGGAACTTCACGCCTTTGGCTTGGGCGGCGGCAAGCGCTTCGCCTTCAACTCCCTGAATGGCATTGTAAGCGGCAATCGCCAGGGCGGTGTAAGCGAGGTAGGAGACGAAAGAGAAAACCATCGCCGTCTTGTAGCCGATGCGATCGATGAAGAGGCTGAACAGGATGATGCTCATCCCGAATGGCCAGATGCCCGCGCCTTGGAGTTCGCCAACGGCAACCTTGTCGAGGCCGAAGTCGTTGATGAAATCTCCGCCGCACAGAATCATGCGACTGATGAAGGCGTAGCTCGTGGTGATGAGCGCGATGAAGCAGCCCCAGAAGAGGGCCATGTCGGATTTGTCGGATGTGGAGTTCATGGGTTGCACTCCGATGTCTAACAGGAAAGGCGGCGGTGGCTAGGATTTTTGTC
>CAYQRP010000076.1:3948-5738 GCA_964419815.1 uncultured Luteolibacter sp.
TCAAGCCGTGAAGGCATCTTGCGCGGGGCTTCCGCCCAGTGTGGTCTTGGCCTGACCATTGGCCGCGAGGTGTACGAGGCAGTGGTGAACATCCTCGGCATCGGCGTTGATCGCTGCGGCGATTTGATCGGCATTTTGCGGCGAGCCAGTCAGTTTCGAACGAACCTTTTTCAGGGTATCAAGAAACTCTCCTGCGGCCTTTTTGCCGGCTTCCACGCCCGGTTGGTGATAGGCGTTGATGTTTACCAGCGAGGCGTAGAACGAGACCGCGCGTTCGAAGAGGGCGATGAGCAGGCCGAGTTGGTAGGGGGTGACTTCCGGGATCGAGATGGTGAGGGAATTTCTTCCCGATTCGTGAAGGGCCTTGCGGGTGCCGCGCAGGAAGCCTTGGAGGTAATCGGCAGATGTGATGCCGGGTTCGACTTCGATGTTATGTCCGTCGCGGCCTTTGCGGACCTCGATAAAGGTCGCAAAAAAGTTGTTCACCCCGTCGCGCAGTTGTTGGACGTAGGCGTGCTGGTCGGTGGATCCTTTGTTGCCATAGACCGCGATGCCCTGGTGCACGACCTTGCCGTCAAGATCGTGTTCCTTGCCGAGCGACTCCATGACGAGCTGCTGGAGGTATTTCGAAAGCAGCACGAGCGAATCCTTGTAGGGTAGAACCACCATGTCCTTTTCGCCTTTGCCTTTTGTCACGTGATGCCATGCAAGGGCCAGCTGCATCGAGGCGTTGGATTTCGCATCGGTCTTGCGTGTTTCCACATCCATCGCGGCTGCACCGGCGAGAAGTTCGTCGATGTTGATGCCTTGCAGGGCGGCGGGCACGAGGCCGACGGTTGAAAGAACAGAAGTGCGTCCGCCGATCCATTCCTCCATGGGGAAGGTGGCGACGAATCCTTGTGCGGTCGCGTATTGATGGAGCTTGGAACCGGTGCCGGTGATTGCGACCGCGTGCTTGCCGAAGTCGAGTTTCGCCGCTTTCCATGCGGCTTCCGCTTCGAGCATTCCATTGCGGGTTTCGGGGGTTCCGCCAGATTTTGAAATGACCAGCACGAGCGTGGTGGCAAGACCGAGCGGTTTGATTTTTTCCAGCACCGCGTCCATGCCGGCGGGGTCGGTGTTGTCGAAGAAATAGATCGGCAGTTTGGCGTGGCTGCCGAGCGCTTCGGCGACGAGTTGCGGTCCGAGTGCGGAGCCTCCGATGCCGATGAGGAGGAGTTGCGTGAAGGCTTTGCCGGAGGGTGAGGTGATTTCGCCGGAGTGAACTTGAGCGGCAAATTTTTTGAGATCGGCAAGCGGCGCGGTGATTGCTTCGCGCAGCTCGGCGGTCGGAGCGAGATCGGGATTGCGCAGCCAGTAGTGCCCGACCAAGCGATTTTCATCTGGGTTTGCGATGGCGCCTGCTTCGAGCGCTTTCATGTCATCGAAGGCCTTTTGGACTTTTGGCGTCATGCTCGCGACGAAATCGGGCGCGATTTCCATGAGCGAGAGGTCGAGGGAAAAACCGAGGTGAGGGTAGCGGAGGGTGGACTCGTTGTAGGATTGCCAGGACATGGTGGGGTGCGGGTGTGGTTGGTTGATAAATCAGTTTTTCGATTGTTCGAGCATGCGCAGCAGCGGGGCCTCGGCGCGTTTGCGGACGGACTCTTCCATTTCGACGCGGGGCGATAGGTCGGCAAGACAGTCGCGGAGTTTTTGAAGGGTGTTCATTTTCATGTAACGGCAATCGGCACAGGCGCAGCGGTCGGTCGGACCGGGAATGAGGTTCTTGTCGGGACATTCCTTGCGCA
>CAYQRP010000077.1:0-5720 GCA_964419815.1 uncultured Luteolibacter sp.
GCCCAGATGACCGGCCACTCGCTGCTTGAGAAAAAGTGAGTTAAGGAGGCACCACACTCCTGTGGTGCTCTTCAATCATTGCCACCTTTTCGCCGCTAAAATTCTCAAGCGTCTTTCTCGATCTTGCGCGCATTCTCCAAGGTCATCGCCACCGCGCCGAAGATCAACACGAAGAGCATTGCGAGGTAGAAACCCCAGATCGTCGACTTGCCAGCGGTGAACCCGTAGTTGTGCAGGCCAACTCCGAGGAAGTTCACATGCCACCACGAGAAGGTGACCACGATGGCGGTGAAAACTGCTGCAAGGTGCAGACCCCACTCGCGAAGAAATCCACCAAGCCGCGCATGGAGGATGGCCAAGGTCCAAAGCACAATCATCAGCGCACCGTTTTCTTTCGGATCCCATCCCCAGAAACGGCCCCACGAATAGTTCGCCCAAATGCCGCCGAGCACGGTGCCCACCAGCGAAAGGAAAAGGGTGAGGCAGATCATGCCGTAAACCGCACGCGTCAAGGAGCGGCGCAAGGACGCATCGCCACCATCAAGCCCAAGACCACGCATCAAGATGTAGCCGGTTGACATGAACGCGCTCAACAAACCGCCCGAATATCCCAGCGTGATGGTGATGACGTGTGTCGTGAGCCAAAAATTTGAATCCAACACCGCCACCAGCGGATCCATGTGATCCTTGGCATCACCCAATTCATATCGCCGAGCGAGGATGAGTAAAATGGTACCGATCACCGGAGCCAGGCCGAGCGCAAAACGACGGCCGACCATCCATTCGACAAGCAGCGACAACATCACCACCGTCGTGCCGATAAAGATGATCGTGTCATAGAGGTTACCGACCGGTGGACGCTCCATGATGATGCAGCGCATGACGATCGCCGATACGCAAAGAACGAGGCCGGCAAGGGTCAGCCCCCACACTGCCCACGACAATCCCGTGGCAAGTTTCGTCCGACCACCAAACCACATGCCGAGCGCTGCAAGCGTGCCCATCAGGAAAAACACCACGGCATAAAGAAATTTGTCACTGCGTTGGTAAACTGTTTCGAGCGAAACCGATCCACCCTCGCCGCGAGCCTTCGCTCTCGCTTCGATTCTCTCGCGAAATGCCGACCAGTTTTTGCGAAAATCCGCTTCATCTCCCGCACTGCGGGCAATCGCCTCGAGCGCTTTTACATCACCAATGGCAGTCTCGGCGTCTTTGGCACTGCCGGTCATGACCTCCATGATGGCATTGCCCGCGCTCTGCCATTGCTTGTCGGACTCAACCGCAGGAGGCAGCACAAACAGTCCGAATTTGGCGAAATTTGCCGCATCCAAAACTTGCTGAAGCAAACCCTGCAGTCGACCGCCCATCGCATTGCCCGCGGCACGCGATTCTTCGATCTGAGCCCGAATCTGCGGCGCGGTCATCATCAGCGCGCTCATCTCCGCACGACGGTCAGGCCCGCCGGCCACACCCGATCCCGGCAGCACCACCCCCGCACGCGCGAAGGAAAAATACCCGAGCAGACTTTCGTAGGTGCGAAGGTTGATCGAAAGATCCGCGAGTTGGTTTTGCAAAGGATCGCGCTTCTTCGCCTCGATCATCTCAAAGCCTTTGACCAGCTCGGCAAGCTTCTCTCGCCCAGGCTCAAGCTCTTCGTACGAGTATCGGTCGCGCTTGCCGCGAGCTTTCACGCCGATCGCCTCGAGCGCCGCCGAGTTGTCGACTCGAAAGGTCGGTTGCTTCATCGCAAACTGCGGGCGAAAAAGAATGTCGAGCATCCACGCGGTCGGCTTGACGCGGTATTCCTTGCCTTCGGCATCGGCAAGTTTCATCGAGCGCGCACCGTGCAGACTCAGCATCGCGAACCCGGCATAAGTGCCAAACGGCTTGATGCGCCCACCATCCTGCATGGGCAAGGTCTCAACCTCGCGCAAGGTTTCCTTCGACCACGGCACATAGCCCTCGACACTGCGCAGCCCGCCTTTCGGCATCATGTCGACGAGCATGTTGTAAAATGCGGCACACACCCCGACCGCAATAATCACGGCCGCAATCCGGCGCCCTGCACGCGATGGTTTTTCAGACATGATGCTTCTTGCGGTTGGTGGTTCCGAGATAGGTGAAAAGCTTGAGCAGGAAGGTCACCATCATGCCGAAGGCAACGATGTAGAGGCTGTACTCGGGCCACATGTCGGCGGGATTGCGCACGACCTCAAAGACCGAATAGAGCTTCTGACCCGGCCCCGCTCCGGGCGGACCGTAACTCGCTTGGAAAAAGGTCAGGCCCTCGTAGCGCATTGGCTCGTTCATCTGGATCGTCACCTTCGATTCATCGCCCTTTTCGATACGCGTGACATGGCTCACAAACTTCGCGGGCCGCGAGGTACCGGGGTGAAACTCGGCGTTGAATTCCTCCAAGCGCAGCGCAAAAGGCATCGGCCACAAACGCTTGCGCATGTCGACGGTGAAGGTTCGGTCTTGGTGCTTAATGGTGAAGGGATGAAAACTCGCGCCCGCAAGAATGAACGGCGCTTGCTTGCTGCCATCGCGATTGATGACGCGCGCATAACAGGCCGCGGTGTTGGATTCGGCATTCACTTCCTCAGGCCGCGGCATGAGATAGTAGCCATCCACCACCAAGGGACCACCGCTCGGAGCGCGCTCGACCACTGAAACGGGCAAGGCGTTTGTTTCGTATCCGGCAATCTCCAGATCGAAGGGCAAATTCGGAAGTCGAAAAACCCGCTGCTTGCCGCGCGTAAGGTCGGAAATTTCACGACCGCCGATCACATGAATATCCGCTGGCTTGCCATCTTTGATCTCGGCGACCTCGACCACATACTCGAAATAATCTTCCGCCGCGTCGTTGGTCTCGCCCTCACCCACCGCCATGTTGCCGCGCTGCGAAAAGTGATGCGCCACACCGCCCGCAATGAGCATGAAAATGATGCCAAGGTGGGCGATGAGATTGCCGATGTGCTTCCAACCTTTGCGAATGCGAATCACGCCACCTAGCGTGAGATTGATCACCAGCACCACACCGACCCAATAACCACCGGGCAAGGGCAGAGGAACCAATCGACCGCCGATCTCGGGCAACAAAAACGGCGTTCGCCAGTCGAAATATTTTTCCAGAGTCGCATAAAGCCCCCGATCAATCTGTTCCAAGGTTGCGAACCAGGTGAGCAATCCAAGGATGATCAAAAGAATCGTCGCAAGACCGAAGCCCGACAGGACATCGAAGGCTTTGCCTAGCCAGCTTCTCGATTCGCGTTTTGTTGGGAATTCGGATTCTGTCATGCCGGTGATTTCAGCGCGGGCTTTGATCCACAATTTTCAAATTTTTCGAAAAATTTTCGAGCGTGGAGGATGCCGCTTTGACCTCCGCCTTTGGCCCGACCATCTTGACAGTAAGGATTCGGTCGCCGGCATCGCACACGATACCCGCCAGCGCGTATCCAGGCTTGGGTTCGGCGCCCATCCCCGAGGCATAAGTCCCCTCGGCCTCAACCCACACGCCATCCATACCCGCCACCGAGACCTTGCGCATTTCAGCCAAATCCTGCGGGCCGATTTTTGCCACTTCAAACTGTCCCAGCCAGCGGTTGATGTTGTCCAACACGCTGCCCGATGCGATCGACACCCAGGCTTCGCCCAAACCGCTTTCGCCGAAGCGGTAGTTGAGTTGACGAAACTGCGAGGGCGGAACCTCAAGCCAACCAAGCGGCGTTTCGCCCATCACTGGACTCGGCTTGGCATCGCGAAAACGCTGATCGCTCGTCGCGTTGAGCAGAGGCGCTTTGTCTCGCGTCGAAATGGCGCGGGTTTCAGTCACCACGACCTCTTTTTTTTCACTGCACGAGCAGAAAACAATGCCGCAGACGCCAAGAACGGGTGCGATACGCATGACGCCGAGGCTGTAAACCCGCATCCGAACGCGCGCAAGCGGAATCGGGCAATTTCACCACCATCATTTTTGTGCATGCACAGGCAGCCCCGCCCGCCTAGGATGCCCAGCGAAATCCGCCCACATGCCCGCCTTCTCCACCTGCTGGAACAGCTACCGCCACACCGACGGCGAGCCGATGATCGAAGAAATCGTCGAGCTCGGCTTCGATCGCATCGAGCTGTCCCACGGCATGACCATCGCCAAGCTCCCCGGCATCCGCAAAGCATTCAAACGAGGACTCTTCACCTGCACCGGCATTCACAATTTTTTCCCTTCGCCCGTCGAAGTGATGATCGATTCGCCCGACGCTTATCAGTTCACTTCGCATCGCCTCGCCGATCGAGAACGCGCGATGGCGATGACCCTGCAAAGTTTGGAAAGCGCTGCGGAGTTTGAAGCGAAGTACCTCGTCTTGCACATGGGATCGGTGCCCATGAACCGCCGACGCTGGACGAAACCCCTCACGGAACGCCTTTCGGAAAAAGGCCCGCACGATCCCTGGTTCATCAAACGCAAATTGCAGTTCGTCAAAAAACGCGAAAAGATTTCCGCGCTCTACTACCAACGCGCGATCGAATCGCTCGATAAGCTAGCAGAACGCGCCGCCGAGCTCGGCATCATGTTGGCCATCGAATCGCGATCACGCTATGAAGACATGCCGACCGAACGCGAAATGATCGCACTGCAAAACCATTTCGCCGACAACCCATGGATCGGCTACTGGCACGACTTTGGCCATGTGCAACTCAAGCACAACCTCGGCCTGCTCGATCACGCGCAGTGGCTCGAGACGATTTCACCGCACCTGATCGGCGCCCATGTCCACGATGTGAAATGGCCCGCATCCGACCACCGCCCACCCTTCACCGGCACGCTCGAGTACACCGAGCTGTTCAAATTTTTCCCAAAAAACTGCCCACTGGTCTGGGAAATCAACCCTGGCCACGACGCCACAAAAATCAAAACCGCCCTCACAAAATGGCGGGAGCTGCTGCCCGAGTGGAATTGATTGCAATCCATCTCCCTAATCCTGCCCCTGCTCCACCCCCATATCATCCAGTGGTCAAGAAATTGGAAAGAACGCGGCTAGACCATTTGGCAACAAGGCCGGGTCAATCCTTTTATCAAGCGTAGCCAGTCGGGCATCATGGTGAATGGCCAGCGCAAGCAAGTAATAATCGGTCAAATCGCGATAAACCGGGAGCTCACGATAAGAAGCCGCATCTGTTAGGGAAACTGCATCGGGCCAGAATTGATGTCCCGGGCGTGCAAGAAGTTCGCGCAAAACAACGCGAGCACCTTGAGTGGAACCCGGCCCTTGAGGGTATTTCGGATGTCCAAAAATGCGGATGAAACCATTCTCAACCAATGGGCAGGTCGCCCAACCATCGCGTCCATGTTTTTGAAAGAAAGCCTCAACTACTTGATGATGCTCATGATCCAAATCCGCCATGGCAATGAGCACATTGATATCGAGCAGGTGCATAGTCAGATTCCTTCCTCATCCATGAGTTGACGAACCAGCTCGGTGGTTACGCGGGCGCCGCGGTGGGCCAGGCGCAGCACTCCATCCTCGCCACGAACAAAGGGGCTGTCCTGCTGCGTGGCAGCGGGTTCAATTTCACGACGCAAGGCATGTTCCACCATGGCCTTGAGTGAAATCCGACGCCGAGCAGCGATACTTTTCGCCTCAATCAGCAAGTCGTCAGGAAGGTCGAGAGTGGTCTTCATATGGGTGACCATATGGTTTTACGGGAGCTTGTCAAGTCAC
>CAYQRP010000078.1:0-5682 GCA_964419815.1 uncultured Luteolibacter sp.
AAGATGGATCTCGCGGGTGCGCTTGGAGTGGAATTTTTTGTGGCGTTGAATTTCGACGCCGAGATGGCGGCGATGGAGGCGACGGATTTTCTTGGGCGCATGTGTCGGGCCGAGGTGCGCACGATCGCGGTGGGCGAGGACTGGCGCTTTGGTCGCGGTCGTTTGGGCGATGTCGGATTGTTGCGGGCCGAGTCGCATCGGCATCGGTATCAGCTTGTCGCCGTGCCGCCGGTGATGGCCGAGGGCGATCGGATCAGCAGCACGCGGATTCGTCAGGCCATTCGCGATGGAAATCTAGAGGCGGCCGGGCGGATGTTGGGTCGCCCTCACGCGGTGCGGGGCGAGGTGCTCAAGGGCGCGCGTTTGGGGCATCAGCTGGGATTTCCGACCGCCAATCTTTCCGTGGCCGAACTGCAGGTGCCGCCCGATGGCGTGTGGGTCGTGCGGGCAAGGGTCAACCACGGCGACTGGAGGCCTGCGGTCGCAAACCTGGGCCTGCGGCCAACGATTGGCGGCGAGTCAAGGCGTCTGCTGGAGGTGCATGTGCTGGATTTTTCGGGCGATCTCTATGGTTGCGACCTCGAGGTCGAGTTCGTGCGGCATTTGCGCAATGAGCAGAAATTTTCGGGTCTGGACGAACTCAAGGCCGCGATCGGGCGGGATGTGGAGGCGGCGAGGGCGCATTTCGCGGGTCGGGCCGAGGCCTGAATTTTTCGCATTGACGCCGAATCAGTTCTTTTGAACACTCTTCGCATGAACACCATTCATTCGTTGATTGATCGTGTGCTGCCTTTGCTGGTCGACAAACTTGGAATGCCTTTGCCACGCAAGCCGATGAGGCCGCGTCGGATCGAGGTGCAGCTGGAATTTGCATGGGGTCGCAAAAGATGAAATTTCCATATTTTGCGCTTACGCTTGTCGGGCTGATTCACTAGGCTCGGTCAGCGTTCGAATGTTGATTTTCAAACCCAGCAGATGGATCCGGCCTGGTGTGGCGTGTTGCTTGGCGGCTTGGCTGTCGGGTTCATTGCTTGCGGGCGCTTCGGGTGATGCCGGCGATGCGGCGGCCCGCGAACAGGCGCGGCGTGCGGCGGCGGTTCAGGAAGCGCAGGAGCTGCTTTTGAAGGGCGATGAGGCTTATGCGGCCGGGAAATTTGATGATGCGGCGACCGCGTTCGCGGGTGCGCGGGACTTGTTTCCTGATGCGCCGCAGACGGCGGAATTGCGGGCGGCTGCGGCCGATCGATATGCCCAGGCGGCAGTCGAGCAGGGGAAAATTTTGCTGAGAAATGGCGACACGGAGGGCGCCAAGGCCTTGATCGACAAGGTGCTGGCCGAAGGCGTGGCCCCGAATCACGCAGGGGCCTTGGCCTTTCGCGCGCAGTTGGATGATCCAATCCGCAGCAATCCGGCGCTGAATGGCGAATATGCCAAGGATGTCGATGAGGTGAGGCGCTTGATCTACACCGCGCAGGGGGCCTATGATCTTGGAAAATTTGATGAGGCGATTCGGCATTACGAAGAGGTGTTGAGAATCGATCCCACCAACAGCGCGGCGCGTCGCGGCATGGAAAAAACCGCCGCCGCCAAGAGCGGTCACGCCAAGTCTTCCTACGATCACACGCGCGCGGAAATGCTCGCTCAAGTCGACGGTTCGTGGGAACTGCAGGCGCCCGCCCCGGAGGAGGGGCTTGGAGAGTTGAATGGCGCCGCGTCCTTGGATGCGATGGAGGGGATCAGCATCAAGGCCAAGCTCGAGCAGATCATCATTCCCAGCATCGCGCTGGAGCAATCGTCGCTCGATGAGGCGTTGGATTTCTTGCGGCTCAAGGCAGCGGAGAACGATACCGTCGAGACAGACCCTTCGCGCAAGGGTCTCAATTTTACGGTCAACCTCGGCGCTCCCGATTCCGAGGCCGCCAAGAAGATCCGCGCCCTGCGCTTTGACCTCCGCCTGTCGCAAGTGCCGCTTTCCAAGGCTTTGCGTTATCTGACTGAGATGACGCAAACCGAGTTCAGGACCGATGAATTTTCGGTGCTGATCACACCCAGGGGATTTGTTTCCGACGAGCTTGTGGTGCGCAGTTATCGCGTGCCGCCGGATTTTCTGACTGGTCTCAACAGCGCGGCGGGTGCGGGTAGTGAAAGTGCGGCCGCTGATCCGTTTGCGGAAGCACCGGAAAAAGGCGGACTGCTTACGGCGCGCCTGAGCGCTCAAGAGTCGCTTGCCAAACAGGGCGTGCCATTTCCGCAAGGGGCGAGCGCGAATTACAGTTCGGCGACCAACACATTGAGGGTCGTCAACACCGAGACGAATCAGGAAACCATCGCGCAGATCATTGATGCCATGTCGCAGAGCGAGCCGGTGACGGTCGCGGTGAAGGTCACGATGATCCGCACGCAGCAAAACAACCTCGAGGAGCTGGGATTTGACTGGTTGTTGAAAGGTGCGGGCAGCATCGACAACAGCGGCGTTGCCGTGGGCGGGGGCACGACTGGCAATGGCATGCCGCGCATCGCCTCCGACTTCACCGGTGAAGACATTGGCGATCCTGCAGGCATCATGACCTCCGGCCTGCGCAGTGGCGACAGTGCGATCGGCAATGACACCATCGATGCGATGCTCGCCAACACCGACCGTACCTCGCAGTCGATCAGTGTCGCGCCCGGCGTGCTCTCGGTGACGGGAATTTTCGGCGACGCGCAGTTCAAAAGCATCATGCGCGGGCTCGATCAGAAAAAAGGCATCGACATCATGGCGCGTCCATCGGTGGTGACGCGAAGTGGTCAGGCCTCGAGCATCGAGGTGGTTCGCGAACTCATTTATCCCTCCGAGTACGAACCCCCGGAGATACCGCAGTCGGTCGGAGACGGTGCCAGCAGCACACCGGTCACGCCGGCATCGCCATCGTCGTTCCAGACCCGCGATGTGGGCATCACGCTTGAGGTTTTGCCCGTGGCGGATGCGAACAAACGTTTTGTCGATGTGACGCTCAATCCGTCGTTTGTCGAATTCGACGGGTTTGTGAATTTCGGAAGCCCGATCCTGCAACCGGTTCAAGGTCAGCTTGGCGTGCAAACTTCGCAGCTCAGCAAAAACGCGATATTGCTGCCGATCTTCAGCGTTCAGAGGTTGGCCACGCAGCTGACGGTGGCGGATGGCGCAACGATTGCGATTGGCGGATTGATGACCGAGAGCGTGAAGAATGTGGACGACAAAGTGCCGGTACTGGGCGAGCTTCCGGTGGTGGGCAGGATGTTTTCATCAAGGGCTCGCGAATCGGTTTCCACTGCGGTGATTTTTTTGGTCAACATCGAGTTGATCGATCCGACGGGTCGCCCATATCGCGATCGTTGATTCTCATCATTCGCCACCTCCAATGTCCGCGCACGGAAATCAGGAACCCGACCAATACTCCTTCGAGGAGATGGTCGAGAGATTGCGGCGGGGCCATGGATCGGACCCTTCGCCGGAAGATGGCGAGCTCGTCACCAGAGCCGATGGCACGCAGGCGATACGGGTGCGCAGACGCAAGCGCCGGAGTCATCAACCGCACAAGGAACAGCGGCTCAAAAAACGCCGAATGCTGATGATTCAGCTTTCGGCTGCCCTGATTCTGGTTTTGCTCTTTGTTTTGGGTTTTGGCATCGCGTTGCTTTATGCCAACAGCGGATTTTTCCGAAAGGGGCTGACGGAAAAGATCGCGGCCACGACGGGCGCCAAGGTGAGGCTTGAGCAATTTCGCGTGAACCCGCGCGGTGCGAATGCCGCACTCATCGAGCTGGAGTGGCCGCAATCGGAGGCAATGAAAAAAATTCTCGCAAGGGATTTGAATGCAAAGGTCGCGCCGCAAAGTTTTCTTGGTGGCCGCATGAGCGGCGAAGAGGTGGTGGCGCGCGAGGCGATCGTGTGGCTTGGAATGCCCGAGGCGTCATCCGAAAACGCCACCAAGGATTCGCCTGCGCCTTCGATTCATTTCGCGCGACTGGCGGCCAATGAGGGTCAGGTGCTTTACGGCGATCCGAGCTTGCCGATTTTCAAGCTGCACAAAACAGAGCTGTCGTACATGCCGCGTTCCTTGGATGCGGTGAGCATGGATGATATCGCAAATGACGGATTCGAGGATTTTTCCAAGGAGGGCAAATCCCTTTCCGAGTCGTTTGCCAATCGAGGCAAGCTTGAAGGCCGCTCCCAACATTTCTCAGGTGCCGGATCCGTGCCAAGGTTGCTCGTCAACCGTGGCGAACTTGCGATCAGAGACTGGCCGAAGTTGCAGGTGGATCGCGGGCAACTGCAGTTTGTCGACGGCATGGTGGAGGTGTTGGGTTTGCGGGTGCGTTCCAACAAGAACACACGCGGCATGATGGAGTTTTCGGGTAAAGTTGATTCGCATGCGGTTGACCAGGCGGCGAAACTCTCGGTGCTTGTTGGCGACTATCCCTTTGATGAACTGATCGGTCCCGAGCTTGGGAAAATTTTTTCCGGCACGATCGAATCCGATCCAATGGCACCCAGCGAATTGTTGCTGGGCGTGGGCAAGGATTCGATGGCGACGATGTCCTTGTCGTTCCGCTGCGCGCCGAATGCCTCGCTTGCCTTGCACGGATTGCCGTTTCTCAAAATCCTCTCGAACATTCTCGATGACAGCTGGTACGAGCATCCGGTGTTCACTGGGGATGCGATCGGCACCCTGAGGCGCGATGGTGCGGCGGTGGCGATCACCGATTTGAATTTGCTCGGCAGAGACCGCATGGCCGTGCGGGGGCGCATCCGTTACGGCCGCGAACGCGCCTACGACGGCGTGCTTGAGATCGGGATTGATCCAACGGTCATCAAAGCCTCGGGAAGTCGGCGCATGGATCTGATTTTTGGACCGCCCGTGGGAAATTTCCGCTGGGTTTCGATCAAAGTGGGCGGAACAGCCGCATTCCCGACCGACAATTTCGAAGCACAATTTGATGCGGCTGGGCGTGTAGAGGCCGAGGAAAACCCTGCAGGCAAAGTGCCTTCTTTCGACGAGCTCACGCGCCCTGAATGATAGCGGGCGGTGGGTGACCGAAAAAACACGCCGTGCGCATAAAATCGCAATTTGCGGTTGGAATTTCTTTCAATCCGCGCCTATGGTGAAAGGTGGAATGCGAGCAAATTTACGCGCAAGCATTCCCTCATATTGAAAGGAAAAATGACATGCAAACTGCAAATGTGAATCTGCCCATTACCGTGACTGTCCGCCATGATCAAGTGACCGACGCCCTGCGCGATCACGCGCGTAAGAAAATCGAGGGCCTGCATCTCGATTACCCGCGCATCATCGAAGCCAAGGCGATCCTCGACGCGCACAAGAACCGGCGCAACGAGCACACGGCGGAGATCATTCTTTTCTGCGCCAATCACATCACCATCGAGGCCCACACCGACAGCAAGGACATGTATGCCGCCATCGATGAAACGATCGAAAAAATCGCCCGCCGCATGCGCAAGCACAAGACGCGCCTGCTCAAGAAAAACCGCCCGCATCGCAACGAATCGATCCGACACTTGGAGGAGCGTTTCTTCAATGAGGAGGCGCTCGATCATCCCGAGGAATCGAAGTTTGATCCCGTGCCTTACATCGTGCATCCCGACCATTACGGCATCCGCACGATGTTCAAAGAGGATGCGATCATGCAGCTCGAGCTCTC
>CAYQRP010000079.1:0-5628 GCA_964419815.1 uncultured Luteolibacter sp.
GGGCTTTCATTCTCGAAGTCATTGTTGGCGATTGTGAGAGTTGCATTGCGCGCGCCTGCACCCCTTGGATTGAACTGCACGGTGAAGGTGGTGCTGGCTCCCGGAGCGACATAAGAGGTGGGTGAAGCGGTGACCACGAAGTCGGCCGAGTGCGTGCCACTCACGACCACCCTCGGCAGACTGGTAAGAGACAGGCCGCCGAGACCGGTGTTGCGCACCGTGAAGGTGAGGCTTTTGCTGGACCCCCATGTGACCGTGCCGAAATCTTTTGAACCTCCACTGGCAATCCCAGTGTTAGCCGGTTGCTCGACAGCGATGTCCGGCGGCAAGACGGATGTGCCTGTCAAGTTGATCACATAGGATCCCTCATTGCTGTCGTTGTTGGCGATCGTGAGAACCGCACTGCGAGAACCCACAGCAGTGGGCGAAAAGTTCACCTCGAAGGTGGTGGAGTCTGCGCCCGCGATGCTCGCACTGGGTTGGGGAGTGACCGTGAATTCGTCTTTGTGCAAACCGCTGATGGCCACCCGCGGATTGCCCGTCAGATTCAGATCCGCCTCGCCGGTGTTGCGAATCGTGAAGGTGAGGCTTTTGCTGAAGCCAATCCCGACCGTTCCAAAATCTCTCGAACCACCAGTGGAAATGCCAGTGTTAGCCGGTTGCTCGACAGCGATTTCGGGAGGCAAGATGGCAGCGCCGCTGAGATTGATCACGAAGGGAGATTCATCGCTGTCATTGTTGGCGATCGAAAGGAATGCGCTGCGGTCCCCTTTGGTGCTTGGAGCAAATTTCACCGTGAAGGTCGTGGTGCCGTTGACCGCAACCGTGGAGCTTGAAGTAGGGGTGACCGAAAAGTCGCTCGGATTAGTGCCACCGAACGTCGGGCTCGATAAGTTCAAGGCCGCGCTGCCGATGTTGCGGACCGTGAAAGTGAGACTCATGTCGGAGCCGACAACGACCGTGCCAAAGTCTTGCGGGCCGCCATTGTTGGGAATGTCCGCGCCGCCCGCTTGCTCGACAGCGATTTCCGGTGCGGTGGTGCCGGTGCCGCTGAGGTTGATCACATAGGAACCCTCATCGCTGTCGTCGTTGGGGATCGTGAGCGTCGCACTGCGAAGTCCAGCGGCACTTGGTTTGAACTCTACCGTGAAAGTTGCATTTCCACCCGGCGTAATGATCGATGAGGCTGGGCCGGCGGTGAGCTTGAAATCAGCCGCATCCGCTCCACCGATCACAATCAGATCGGGATCGCCGCTCAGGTTCAAATCGATGTCGCCAGTGTTGCGAATCGTGAAGGTGAGGCTGGTGGCGTCTTTGTGAAGAAGAACCTCGCCGAAATTTTTTGTGCTTCCGCTGTTAATGTTGGTTCCAAGAGGCTGCTGCACAGCGATTTCCGGCGCCGAGGGCTGGATGCCATTGCCGACGAGATTGATCACAAAAGGATCATCGTCTGGGTCATTGCTGGCGATCGTGAGAGTCGCTGCGCGGTCACCTGAGCCGCCTGGAGCAAACTCCACCGTGAAAGTGGTCTCCTCTCCGGTCGCAACAGGAGTGACGGGGTCGGCGGTGACCGTGAAGTCATCCGCGTTGGTTCCACCGATCGCCACCGGCGTTGTGCCCGTCAGGTTCAGGGCGAATTGCCCGCTATTGCGAATCGTAAAGGTAAGGCTGGTCTTGGAGCCGACTTCCGCCGAGCCGAAGTCCTTCAAGCCGCCGTTGGCAATGGCGGTATTGGCCGGTTGTTCGACGACGATTTGAGGCGCGCCAACGGTGAGCGTGCCCGTGCCGGTGATTTGCGCAATGTTGGTTGCGGATGGGCCATAAACCCCCGGAGCCTGATCGACGCCATTGATGACCAGTTTGTCGACCGTGTCGGTGCCGGTATAGTTCAGGTCAAGAGTGCCACCGCTGGCAATGGTGACCGTCGAAACATCATTGGCCGTGTTGGAATTGTTTGAGATTCGAACCGTACCCGCATTGATGGTGAGGTTGCAGGCGTAACTGTTGCTGCCGCTGAGAACCAGACGGGATGTCGGGCTGTTTTGCGTGATGCCGGTGACATTCGAGCCGATGGGGGCGCTGATCGTAGTGTCGCCGGTGGCGGCGGTGCCGGACAGAGTGATGGTTCCCGTGTGGTTGACGCTACTGCCGCTGATGGTGATGATGTTGGCCGCAAGGCCCAGATTGTTGAGCAACAGATTGCCGGTGCCGGTCACGCCACCGGTGAGAATCGAAGTTGCCTTGTTGCTTTCGCTGACAGGGTTGTCGAAGGTCTGAAGGGTCAGGTTGCCATTCAGGGTGACTCCCCCAGACAGCGTGAAGCCCGAACCGACTCCATTGGCACCGATGACGACTGAGCCACTGTCGGGAGCGTTGATGACGAATGGGTTCGAGTTGCTCTGGCCGGTGATATAGGTGGCCCCGTTGGAGCCGGCGCCACCCATGGTGACCGTGCCCGTGCCAAGTGTGAATTGCGTAGTCCTACTTTCCAGCGTGCCATTCCTGATGGTGACTCCACCGCTGAAGGTATTCGTGCCGGAGAGTGTCAGAGTGCCGGCACCGGTCTTGGTAAGCGTACCATTGACTGAGGTGTCATTCGAAAGAACACCCGAAAGAGTGATGTTTTTGGCGGCGCCTACGCTGTCAGCTGCTTGGAAGACAGGGCCGCCGCCGGTGGCACCCAACTTCATGTTGAGAGGAGACGACCAAGTGTCGGATGCGCCGATGGTGCCGCCTTGGAGCTTGATCGAGATCGGCAGGGCGCTGGCGGCGGAACCGCTCGTGATGCCTTGGAGCCCCACATAGAGGGCACCGCTGGTGAGCGTCAAGTTTGCGGAAGAAGTAGCATCGTAGGTGCCCGCCGTGCCACCAAACTGGATGCCGTTGGCCGTCACCGTGCCGCCGGACTGGGTCATGTTGGCGGTGTAGCCTTCATTGGCGCCAGCTTTGAAAAAGTAAATTTTGTTGCTGGTAGAGCCGGTTCCAACGGTGACCGTGCCACCCGTCACATTGAGCGTGCCGTTGGAAGAGCCGGTCTTTGCGATCTGGATCTCACCAGCACGGCCACTGGTCGTGCCAGTTACCAAGGTGCCGGAAATCACATTCAGGGTGGACGTGTAGGTGCCAGTGGTGCCGGTGGTGGTGTTTCCGATGGCGAGATGAGCGTTGATGCTGTTCGTGGCGCTGCCGATGACGCTCAAGGTGCCACCGGAAAGGTTGTAGGTGACGTTTCGAGCGTTGCTGCTGATGTTAGCTCCAGCATTAGAGCCAGGGGTAATTGCGTGCGTTCCGCTGATCAGGTTGATCTCGGCATTGCCGTAAGTAGCACTAGTGCTAGCAGAACTAGAACTATTGTTCGTGAAAGTTCCGCCAGTCAGATTGATGGTGCCATCCCCGCTGAAATTGAAAATGGGATTAGCGCTTCCGGCTCCGGCAGTGCCTCCGCCAAGATTGAGGGTGCCACCGGAGCCAACCGTCACTGCGGCAACGGAGCTATTGTTGTAGCTAAGAATCGAATTGATGGTCGCGGTCTTGTTGGCGGCCACGGTGATGGTGCCGTTCGTGGTCGATGTCGGCCTCAAGGTAAGCGTGCCGGATGTGAGAGTGTAACCGCTGTTGTTGAAAGCGACCGACTGCGCGTTCGTCGTCCCACTGAGGGTGACCGTGTAAGTGCCATCCTCACCACCAAAGATCGCGTTGTGAAGAGCGACGGAGCTAGAAGTCTGGGCCCATGCTACGTTGGTACCAGCATTGTTCCAGTTTGTACCGCTGGTACTCCAGATACCGGAGCCCGCAGTGATGCTCGCCGCATCTCCCGACACCGTGTCCCATGTGTAGTCTGCCGCGTTGACGGGAATTATGGCCGTGGCGAGAAACAAGGCGCTTGCCGCAAGAGCCGAGAGAGATGATCCGAAGAGGGATTTCATTCGAGGGAAAATTTGATTTTTAAGGAAATCAACCTTGGGCTTTTAGGGGAGGGATTTTGATGATGATTGGAGGGTAGGTAAAAAGGCATTGGCTGCGCGTTCTGCCAAGTCGCCCAATCGTATAAGGAAACTTGATCGATGCCGCCGTCTTCGCAAGATTTTTTATCGGGCCTATTGACTCAAAAAGCCTGCCTCCGACAAGCGAAAGGATCGCCGGCGGGCCAAAAGATTGCTGCAGAAATCTTTTCGCGCCGCCGACCAATTTTTGCGATCGGCCGACTGGGAGGGTGAGTCCCGGCCGCCATGGAGGGCGTCAGCTGAGGGTCGGTTCCCAGCCGCTGCGGTACTGGCGCTTGAGCAGGGCCTTCACTTCGGGCAGGCCGCGGGCATCGAGGTTGGCGGAGTCCCAATCGATTTTCTTGCCGAGGCGCACGGCGAGGTTGCCGGCCAGCACCATTTCGGTGAGCGGGCCCGCGTGATCCTCGAAGTTGGAAATCGGCTTGGGGCCCTCGCCACGCACGGCGCGGCAGAGTTCCTGGGTCGGGCCACCTTTGACGCGCGGGTAGACCTGCGGAATCGTTTTGGCCTTCTGGCGCAGGGATTCGGGGAAAACGATCGGCGCGGTGTTGCAGTAGGCGTCGTTGAAGAAAATGATGCCTTCGCTGCCGACGAAGACCTGACCGAACTCGGCGCTGAGCTTGACGTCGGCGGGGAGTCCGGGCGGACGCACGAAATCCTTGTCGGTGTTGGGATCAGCCACACCGTCTTGCCACAGGATGCGCACCGGCGGGCGGCCATTTTTGGCAGCGAACTGATAGGTGAGCGTGGCACGCTTCGGCGCGAAAGTGTTGTCGAATTCCGAAACCTTGCTGGCCTCGACGACAAAATCGCCCTTGAGATCGAGCGCCCAAAACGCGGAGTTCATGCAGTGGCAGCCGATGTCGCCCAGCGCGCCGCAACCGTAGTCCCAGAAGCCACGCCATTTGAACGGATGAATTTCCGGGCTATAAGGACGCTCGGTGGCGCAGGTGCCTTGCCAGACATCCCAGTTCAAGGTGTCCGGCACATTCGCGCTCGGCAGCGTGATGCCCGAGCCCTGCGGCCAGATCGGACGATTGGTCCAGTAGTAGACTTCCTTGACCTCACCGATCAGGCCCGCCTCGATCCATTCGCGAAGCAAGCGGGTGCCTTGCGTGGTCGCGCCCTGATTGCCCATCACGGTGAGCACGCCTTTTTCCTTGGCGTATTTGGCCAAGGCGCGCGTTTCCCAAAGGTTGTTGGAAAGCGGCTTCTGCACCATCACCGGCTTGCCGCGACGAATCGCCTCGACAGCGATCGGATAGTGCATGTGGTCGGGCGTGGAAACGGTCACCACATCGATCTTGTCGGCCACTTCGGCAAACATTTCGCGATAGTCCGAAAAGAAACGGGCCTCGGGAAATGCGTTCATCATTTTTTTCGCGCGGTCGCGATCGACATCGCAAAGGAAGGCAATCCGATTGCCGGGCGCGATCTCACTGATGTCACTGCGGCCTTTGCCATTGCAGCCGATGGCGGCGACATTGAGACCGGCAGGTGCGTTTTGCCCGAAGAGCAAATTGGGCGCAAAAAATCCACCGGTCAGAGCGGTGGCGGATTTGATGAAAGAGCGGCGATTGAAGGATGGGTGCATGTGCTGGAATTGATGCTCTAAAAAAGCAAG
>CAYQRP010000080.1:0-1508 GCA_964419815.1 uncultured Luteolibacter sp.
GCGGTCGCCTCTCATGCTTCATCACCCGAATGCTCGGTGGTGGCGGTGAACGATCGTCAAAATGCTTATCGTTATCCGCCTCGCGTCTGCATCGAGATTGATCAACACGATCCCGCGTCCTATGCGGTCGCCGCCGAACGCCTCAATCAAGAGGCTGCCGACATCCTCTGCGTTCAGCATGAATTCGGCATTTATGGCGGGCCTGCCGGATCGCATCTGCTGAAATTTCTCGATGCGGTCACGATGCCGGTGGTGACGACGCTTCACACCGTGCTTCCCGATCCCGATGCGCACCAGCGGCAGGTGATGGATGCGATCATTGAACGCAGTTCGCGACTTGTCGTGATGTCGGACAAAGCGGCTGAGATTTTGTCCACAAGTCATGGCGTGAGGGATTCGATGGTCGATATCGTTCCGCACGGAATTCCCGATGTGCCGTTTGAATCGAGCACAGCGTTCAAGCAGTCGCTTGGATTGAAAGGTCGATCGGTGCTACTGACCTATGGTTTGCTAGGTCCGGGAAAAGGCATCGAGCATGCGATCCGCGCCCTGCCGGAGATCATTCGCCGTCATCCAGAGGCCCTTTACATTGTTCTTGGGGCGACGCACCCGAACTTGATCGAGAGAGAAGGGGAGGCGTATCGTGAGAGTCTTGAGGAGCTCGCGTTCGGGCTTGGGGTGGCGGATCATGTGGCGTTTGAAAACCGATTTGTGACATCGGATGAACTCGCGCGCTTCATCGGTGCGGCCGATGTGTATCTCACGCCCTATTTGAATGAAGCTCAGGTCACCTCGGGAACTTTGGCGCATGTGTTTGGAGCGGGTCGGGCGATTGTTTCCACGCCGTACTGGCACGCGCGGGAGTTGTTGGGCGATGACCTTGGTGTGTTGGTGCCGTTTCGAAGTTCGACAGCGATTGCCGACGGTGTCTGTGGTCTGCTGGACGAACCTGAGCGGGCCGAAAGGATGCGGCGCAACGCTTATGCACAAAGCCGCTCGAGTGTGTGGTCCGAAGTGGCGGATCAGTACATGGAAATTTTTGACGAGGTGGCGGAGCAGGCGATTTTCAAAGTACCCGCCGCTGGGCTTGTGAAATTCGGATTTGCGACGGGAAATTTTTCAGGGCTCAAGCTCGATCATTTGAAACGACTCACCGACGATACCGGTATCCTGCAGCATGCGATCTACAATGTTCCGAATTACCGTGAGGGGTATTGCACGGATGACAACGCGCGGGCTTTCATTTTGTGCAACCGGATCGAGGCTTATTTTCCAGGCATGCGAATTGCGGAGATCGACATGCTTGCCACGAGGTATCTGGCATTCATTGCTGCGGCGTTTGATCAAATCACCGGCCGATTTCGCAATTTCATGAATCACGAGCGGCGTTGGCTTGAACCGTTTGGCAGTGAGGACAGCCACGGGCGCGCGGTATGGGCGCTGGGCATGGGAGCCTCGCAGTCGGCGGACAGTGGCCGTCGGAAACTCTCAGCGCAGTTGTTTGAAAA
>CAYQRP010000080.1:1608-5414 GCA_964419815.1 uncultured Luteolibacter sp.
CAGCATCGCATCAATGAGGGATGTTTTCAGCCGACCGGCACCAACGGGTTCCATCATCGCGATGGCGAGCGTGCGGTTTTCGATCAACAACCGGTCGAGGCGCAGGCGATGGTTTCTGCCTGCATTGAGGCGTTTCGCGCGAGTGGGGACAGAATCTGGTTGGAAGAGGCGGGCCATGCGTTTGATTGGTTTCTTGGCGCGAATGCACTTGGGCTCCCTTTGCATGACAGCGAATCCGGCGGATGTCGGGACGGGCTCCACTGCGACCGCCTCAACGAAAACCAAGGCGCGGAGTCGACCCTCGCATTCCTAATCGCCGCCACCGAGATGGCTGCGGCGAATCGTCCGCTTTCCCATATCCACGCATCCTGATGAAGCCTCTGATTCTTTGTCGCCACGACATCATTCTGCATCCCGAAAGTTCGAGGGTGATCATCCGACCGTTCATTCCGCTCGAGAAAAACCGCATCACCACGATCATTGGTCGCGCCTTGTTGCTGAGCGATCAGGAAGTTGAGGACGAGTTGAAGATCATTCGGGAAGAATTTCGCGCGCGTCACTTCGATATCGAGGAAGTGATGCTGTATCATTTTCAGATGGTCGAACGCCATGTGTTCACGCAGCGCGAGTTGTCGTTGGAGCGAAAGTTGCTGATCGGCGCGATGTTTTCCGGCGAGTATGCCCTTGAATCGGCAGCTTTGTTCAATCCATCGATTGTGCCTCATCCTGACCAAAGCGATCTTGCGCCTGGCGCCTTGCGCTTTGTCATGAGCCTGCGCGCGACGGGCGAGGGTCATATTTCGTCAATCGAGTTCCGCTCCGGTATCATTGATGCAGAGGGAATGGTGAGGATGGATGAAATTTCCAAGTGCCTTACCGTGCCGCATGTGCTGCGTGATCCGAGCTACAACAAGCAGAGGTTTCTCAACAAACTTCAGGAAATGGGGGCGGATGGTCAAAACACCTCGGCGGTGATGGATTCTCTGCCGGATTTGTTCACGCTTACAGACCTCAAGCTTTCGATCGAAACGGTCAAAAAAGAGGCGAAGTATGTTTCATTGGATCTTTTGCGTGCGATCGAACGGATCAGGTGGCTGGCTGACTCCAACTACGAACTGCAGTTTCCCCTGAGCCTGCGGATGAGCGAGCGGATCATTTTTCCGGTATCCGCCAACGAGAGCAACGGCATCGAGGACGCGCGTTTTGTGAAGTTCTGCGACGACAACGGCAACGTGACTTATTACGCGACCTACACTGCCTACAATGGTCGGTCGACTTTGCCGCAGCTGATCGAGACTCGCGACTTCCATCATTTCCGAATTCTCACATTGAGCGGCAACGGCGTGCAAAACAAGGGCATGGCATTTTTCCCGAGAAGGATCGGTGGTCAGTATGTGACGCTCTCGCGCCAGGACGACGAAAACCTTTTCATCATCCGCTCCTACGATCCGCATCACTGGGACAATCCCGAGCTGCTGATGCGCCCCTCGGAAATGTGGGAGTCGGTGAAAATCGGCAACTGCGGGTCACCCATCGAAACCGACGCGGGGTGGTTGGTGATCACGCATGGTGTTGGTCCCATGCGCAAATACTGCATTGGCGCGGCGCTTTTGGACATCAACGACCCGAGCAAGATCCTTGGTCGTTTGAAAGAGCCATTGATCATGCCCGATGGAAACGAACGGGAAGGCTATGTCCCGAACGTCGTCTACAGTTGCGGCTCACTGGTGCACAACGGCGTGCTGGTTTTGCCCTACGCGATGAGCGACAAGGCGACCGCCGTGGTGAGCATCCGGCTCGACGAGCTTTTGCAAAAGCTGCTGGAGAACGGAAATTCAGTGCGAGCATCCGCAGCCGCCGCCACCACCGCCACCGCAGCAACCGCTTGAGGCCGCTTCGATGTCCTCGGCGCTTGGCACGCGGCCGAGTTCGAGGGTCATGCCGACATAGCGGCCGATGACTTTTTGAAGTTGTTCGAGTTCGCGTTGGGCTTCGATGAAACTGGTGGCGATTTCGTTGGCAAAGAGTGCCTCGCGCGCCGACTCGAATTCGCGAATTTCCTGAGCGCCAAGCTCGATGCCGGCGTGCTGCTTGTGGTGGAGTTCCTCGCCGCGTTCGTGCACGCTTTGATACTGGAGCCGTGCGGCATCATTGTTGAGGAAACGCTCGACCTTTTCCAAGAGCTTCAGGTAGGTGGGGTCGCTGATGATCTCTGAGCACAGATCGCGGGTCTTGGAAATCAGGGTGGAGTCGTGGGAGGCGATGGACATGGGGGTGACTTAAACCCGAAGGCGGGCGATGGCAACGGAGATTTGCCGCGATCTGATGCGTCTTTTGCCTTCAGAGCGCTTCCGGCGTGACAAACTGCTGCGGCGCGTCTTCGATTTCCCTCAGCCCCATGGCCATAGATCCACTCAAAGACGGCATTCGCTCCCAGGTGAGGATCGACTTCAGCGGCAACGTCCACAAGCGACTGCGCGGGACCGATGCCGACAAGCGTTACGCGACCGAGGTCGAGGTGCTCAAGGTCCTCGAACAACGCGGTTGTCCTTATGTGCCGCGCGTATTGGAGGAGCATCCCGAGGAGTTGTACTTTGTTTCGACCAACTGCGGCAAACCCGCGACGCAAATCTCCAAGGAAAAGGCCGACAAGTTGTTTGCCAAGCTCGAGGCCGAATACGGCGTGCGCCACCTCGATGCCGAGCCGCGCAACATCACTTACTCCGACAAGCTCGGATGTTTTTGCATCATCGACTTCGAACTGGCGGAAATTTTGCCCAACCCAAACCCGCAGGCTCCGTGTCCGCCTCCCTGACAGTCCAGTGGGCATCGCTCACCCACAGCGGTTCGCGCAAGGAGCGCAACGACGATTCGCTCATCGCCTTCGCGTCGAGCCCGAAGGGTGCCGAGACTTTGCCGGCCCACGGCACGCGTTCATTGGAAAATGAGGACCTTGTCTTCGCGGTATCCGACGGCATGGGCGGGGGAAATGCCGGCGATCTCGCCTCATCGCTTTTGCTCACGCGGATGGCGGAGATCATTCCCGAGACTTTCAAGATCGCGGCGTCCGGATTTTTTCCCGATCGTCTCGAATACCTCGGCAAGGCGATCCAGTCGGTTCACGAGCAGATCAACCAAGCGGCCGACAATGATGAGACGCGCGGCATGTCGGCAACGCTGGCGCTGACATGGTTCACGCCGGATAACCTCTACCTGGCGAACGTCGGCGACACTCGGGTGTATCTTTCGCGGGGCGGCAAGCTCAGTCAGCTGAGCGTCGATCACACCGCGGCATGGTCGAGTTGGAAACGTGGTGTGATCGGTGAGGTGGAATTTCGCAGTCACCCGCGGCGCTCGGCGCTTTACGAGGTGATCGGCGGGGGGCATCCGCAGGTCTGCCCGCACTTTGCGGCGGTTCCCTGCGAGGCGGGCGATTGTTTTTTGATCTGCTCCGACGGCCTGATCGACGGGCTTTGGGAGCGTCACATCGCCGATGCCACGGCCTCGGGGAAGCCGGTTTGGGAGATTGTTGAAAATTTGGCCAAACGCGCGATCGACAATTGCGGGATCGACGATACAACGCTGATTGTCGTCCGCGTCGTCTGAGCCGACGCCGAATTTTGCAGGAAATAGGCTAAAATTTCACCAAATTTGAACAAATTGGCATGATTTTTGCTTAACTCTCGCGGCATCGGCTCGAAAAATCCGGCGCTACAACCCATTCACCCTAAACCACAACAACGACCATATCATGGCCAAATACAAACTGGAATACATCTGGCTCGACGGTTACACCCCCGTGCCGA
>CAYQRP010000081.1:0-5397 GCA_964419815.1 uncultured Luteolibacter sp.
GCTTCCCAGCAACCAAGCACGATAGGGCCCTGCAACGGCATCGGGTCGAATCGCGATGATTTCGGGCACTTCGTAGGGGTGCAGTTCGGTCAGGGTCCTTTCGAATTCCGGCCACAGGGCCTCGCTGGTTTTGAAGACGCCCAGCACCTCGGGGGCTGACTCGACCTTTCCCTGCCAGCGGTAGATCGATTCGGCGCCGGGCAGCAGATTCACGCAGGCCGCCAGTTGCCTTTCCACCAGAAGTGTGCCAATCTGTCGCGCCGAATCGAGGTCGGGGAAGCTGCAAAGCACCAGTCGAATGCTCTCCATGCCCTCTCTGAACACCGAAAATCACCCTCTGGCAAACTTTCCGTGAAATCGCGCTTCATCCAAAAACTCATGACCCGGCTGGACCGCGTCGAGCACGGCGAGGTGCAGCAGATCGTCACGCGGCTGGCTCGCGAAAACAGCTTTTTGGAAAACGTCTTCGAGGCGATGCAGGAGGGGGTGGTCCTGCTGGACATCGATGGCGTGATCGGATTTGTGAACGGCGCGGCAGGGCGTCTGCTGGGGATCGATCCCGAGGCCTCGGTGGGGGAGCGGCTTTCGGCAAAAGTGCGGGGGCTTGATTGGTCGACGCTTGGCAGACCGGGTCGCACGGTGAGCCGCGACCTCGAGGTTTTTTATCCGGAACACCGTTTTTTGAATTTCTACCTCGCGCCGATTGACGATCTCGATCCGCTCGATCCGGCGGGTTATGTGATGCTGTTTCGCGACCTCACCAGCACCCGTGCCGAGGCCGAAGAAATTCTCGAGTCCGAACGCCACAACGCGCTCACGCTGTTGGCCGCGGGCGTCGCCCACGAAATCGGCAACCCGCTCAACTCGATCGGCATTCATTTGCAACTGATCGATCGCAAACTGCGTCAACTGCCACCGAAGGAGCGTCATGCTTTCGAAAAAAGCCTCGGCACGGCCCGCGATGAAATCCGCCGACTCGACACGATCCTCAAGCAGTTTCTCAGCGCCATTCGCCCGACCATCCCGCAGCGCGAGCGTCACGACCTTCACCACATTCTGCACGATACCCTCGAGTTGCTGCACAACGAGCTCGAATCGCGTTCGATTCCGGTCGAACTGGACCTCGCCGCATCAATGCCGCAGATGATGGTCGACGCGGGTCAGTTTCAGCAGGTTTTCCATAACCTCATCCGCAATGCTTATCAGGCATTGCCCGGCGATGGCGGAAAAATCACCGTGCGCACCGGCTTTAATGACTATGAAACGGTCATCTCGATCGAGGACAACGGCACCGGCATTTCGCCCGAACACATGGGCACGCTCTTCGAGCCTTACCGCACGACCAAAGCCTCGGGCAATGGTCTTGGCCTGCTGATCGTGCGGCGCATTGTGCGCGAACATGGCGGCGAAATTTCCATCGAAAGCGAAGAGCACAAAGGCACTCGCATCACGATCCGCCTGCCGCGCGGCGAGCGCCCCGTGCGCTTGCTCGGGTCACCCGAACCGGTGATCGATCTCAACTAGCCGCGAAGTTTTTTCCATCCGAATTTTCCCATGCTTCCCACCTTGCTGATAGTCGACGACGAGCGCGCCACCCGCGAGGGTTTGCGCAGCGCGCTCGAAGAGGAATTCGACATCTACACCGCGGCCAACGCAAGCGAGGCGGCGACGATTTTGAAAAGCGAGCACATCCAGTTGCTGCTCACCGATCTGCGCCTTGGTGGCGACTCGGGCATGCAGGTGCTCGATACCGCACTCGCGTTGCCCGATCCACCTGTCGCGCTGATGATGACTGCCTATGGCTCGGTCGACACCGCAGTCGAGGCGATGCGTCACGGCGCCTGGCACTTTGTCACCAAGCCGCTCAACCTCGACGAGGTCGAGATGCTACTCAAACGCGCGCTGCGCAGCCGCAACCTCGAGACGGAAAACAAACAGCTCACGCAACAGGTCACCAAGTCCCACAAGCTCGATCGCCTGATCGGCAAGTCGCTTGAGATCCAAAAAGTTTCCGAGCTCATCCAGCAGGTTGCTCCCACTCGCGCCACCGTACTGATCGAGGGCGAGTCGGGCACCGGCAAGGAAGTCGTCGCCCACCTGATCCACCACCTTTCCGGCCGCCCGGCGTCGAAAATGGTGACGGTCCACTGCGCCGCCCTCTCGCCGCAATTGCTCGAAAGCGAACTCTTCGGGCATGAAAAGGGTGCATTCACCGGTGCCGCGCAACGCCGCATCGGCCGCTTCGAGCAAGCCGACGGCGGCACGATCTTTCTCGACGAAATCGGCGAAATCGACGCCGCCACCCAGATCAAGCTCCTGCGCATCCTTTCCGAACGCAGCCTCGAACGCGTCGGCTCGAATACGCCGGTGAAGGTCGATGTGCGCGTCATCGCCGCCACCAACCGCAATCTGCGCGAGATGGTCGATGCCGGCACTTTCCGCGAGGACCTCTACTTCCGCCTGAACGTGGTCAAAGTCGAAATGCCGCCGCTGCGCAGCCGACGCGAGGACATTGTCCTGCTGGCCAACAGCTTTCTCGACGAGTTCGCCAAGGAAAACCAACGCCCGCTCAAGCCGCTCACCGACGAGGCGCTCAAGCTCCTGCTCGCGTACCCGTGGCCCGGAAATGTCCGCGAACTGCGAACCGCTATCGAACACGGCGTCGTGATGAGCAATGACCCGCAAATCGACGTCCGCCACCTGCCTGAATTTCTCCTCCATCCCGCCGTGCCCGGCAGAAGCGCCGCATCTTCCAAAAACTCCCTTGATGATCGGGCCGAATTGAATCTGAATGTGCTCGAAACCAATGCCATCCGCGCCGCTCTAGCCGTATCCTCCGGCAACCGCACCCACGCCGCGGAACTTCTCGGTCTCAGCCGCAGGACGCTCCAACGGAAACTCCGGGAACTCGGCCTCTAAGTTACCCTTCACCGCAAGCAACCCATGTCTTCCGAACTCCGAAATTTCGCTGCCGGCACACTCGTCCGCCACAGCCTTTTCTTCATCGTCCTGATCATCCTCACGCTGGGCAACCTCTTCACCCTGTTTCGCGGCCTCAACTCGCCTCAGGCAATGGACCAAGCGCAAATTGCTCGTGAGATTGCTCGCGGCAACGGCTTTGCCACCAAGATGATCCGGCCCGTCGCCTACTATCAGGCCGAAACAGCCAAGCGCCGCGATGTTCCTCTGCAAGGGTTTCAGGACACCTACCACTCGCCGCTCAACCCGCTGCTCAACGCCGCTGTGCTCAAGCTGATCGGCGCCGACGCGCCAAATTCCTGGCAGATGAGCGAAAACGAAATGGTCTTTCCGCTCGATCGAGTGATCGCCACCGTTTCGACCATTTTCTTCCTCATCGCCATCGGCGTGAACTACTTGCTCATTTCACGCATCTTCGATGCGAAAATTGCGGGCGTCTGCGCGATCCTGATGCTGTTTTGCGAGGTTTTTTGGAACTACTCGCTCAGCGGTCTGCCGCAAATGCTCATGCTGCTGCTGTTTTCCTGCGGCCTGTATTTTGCCTACCGCGCGACCGAAGCCTCGGCCGAGGGTCGTCTCGCCATGATCCCTGCCATGGTCGCCGGCATTTTCTTCACGTTGCTGGCACTCGCCCATTGGATGACGGTGTGGGTGTCGCTTGGCTACATCATCTACGCCGCCATCTCCTTCCGCCCGCGCGGCATCGTCGGCATCTCCATCCTCGTTCTCCTGCTCGTCGCCGGCATCGGGCCGATGCTTCGAAACATCGACATCACCGGCTCGCCCTTCGGCACCGCCTTCCTCACACTTTACAACGGTCTCGGCAATGGCAGCGAGACGACCGTGATGCGCAATGCCGACCTCGAGGCGGAGCCTCTGGTTCTCGACGGACTCATGGCGAAAGTGCTGCGCACGACGCTCTTGCAGGCAACCGACATCGTTCCCTTGCTTGCGGGAATTGTCGTCGCCCCCTTGTTCTTCCTCGCGCTACTCCATCCTTTCAAACGCAAATCCATCGCCGATTTTCGCTGGGCGATTTTGCTGATGTGGATATCGACGGCTTTTGGCCTCGCCTTTTTCGGTGTCAGCACTCGACCGCTCGACCCGAACCAATTGCACCTGCTCTTTGCGCCGATCATGACCGCCTACGGGCTGGCCTTCATCTCAATCCTCTGGGCCCGTCTCGATTTCGTTGCCTCGACACCGATCCTGAGGAATGTTCACCACTTCGTGATCGTCGGTATTTGCGCCCTGCCACTCGTGCTGGCCCTGCCCTCAAAAGTGCGCACGGGCATGCACCTCAGCAACCGTGGAGGCGTGCCACAGTGGCCACCCTACTACGCGCCGGCACTGAACAACGACAGCGGCGTGAAAGGGCTGACCAATCCCAATCAGGTGGTTTTCTCCGATCAGCCATGGGCTGTCGCTTGGTACGCCGATCGGATCAGCATCTGGCTGCCGTCCAGCCGCGAGGCATTCCAAAAACTTGAGACCGTCGCCAGCGACCTGCAAACGCCGGTGGCCGGAATCCTCATTTCTCCCTCGTCGCACGGCTCGGGACCGGTTTCCGAAGTGGCAAATCTTTACAAGGATTTCACCTCGCTGGTACTCGATGGGCGCGTGATCATGGCCACCTATCCGCCCGGCATCCCGATCAACGACAAGAACACCCGCATCCAAGACATCACGCGACGCTATCCGTACCGCCAACCGCTCGTCGGCATGGACATGATCTACTACAGTGAAAGGGCCGCCAAGCAGGACTCCGAAACCAACCCCTGATCAATCAACATGGCCCGCCGCAAAAACAGTCCCGATGAGGGACAATCCGAGCCTTCATTCGAAGATGCCCTCGCCGGGCTCGAGTCGATCGTCGAGGCCATGGAGCACGAAAACCTTCCGCTCGAAGACCTCGTCGCGCATTACGAAAAGGGCTCGACCCTTCTCAAGCGCTGCGAGTCGATCCTCGAATCCGCGCGCGAACGCATCGAGTTGATCACCCTGCGCAACGACTCCAACGAATCACCCGCCAAAACCGGCACCCAGACCGCCGCTCCTTCCCAGTCCGAATCACCGGACGACACCGACGATGATGACATCCGACTCTTCTAAGCCCCCAGCCCTCGGCCCGCTTTTGCAGGCGATTCAATCCCCCGATGATGTCAAAAAAATCGCCGATGCGGAGCTGCCGAATTTGGCGGAGGAGATCCGGCATTCGCTGATCACATCGCTCTCGCAAACCGGCGGTCACCTCGGGCCAAACCTTGGCGTCGTCGAGTTGAGCATCGCGCTGCACCGTGTGTTTTCCACGCCGAAGGACAAGTTTGTTTTCGATGTCGCGCACCAGGGTTATGTCCACAAGATGCTGACCGGTCGCGCCGACCGCATTCATACGATCCGCACTTACAAAGGCCTCAA